>NZ_SJOS01000070.1:0-11148 GCF_012027765.1 Pseudoflavonifractor sp. SW1122
CGGACAGCAGAGAGATCAGACAGACGGTCGCCAATATATAATAAAATCCACGGTTTTTCTTTCTCATCATCCGAGATCTCCTTGTTTTCCGCTAAGCTCAACTCATGATATCACGGGGGCACAGGGGGGTCAACTACAAAGCGGTAACAAAGTATTATGAGAGTTTTAATTTTGGCAAAAATATGTCAAAGATGTGGGGTTCGGTCATTCCAAAATGTGGATGATATCGTCGTAGGAGGCGGCGGTGTAGGTGGGCCGGGCGGGTCCGGTGAGGGGCTGGTTCTGGGGGTTATACCAGATGGTGTCGATACCGGAGCGATTGCCCCCTAAAATGTCGCTGCCCAGGCCGTCTCCCACCATGACTACGGTGGAGCGGTCGGTGATGGACAGGGCGTCGCACACCTTGTCGAAGAAGCCGGGCATGGGCTTTTGCACCCCCAGCTCCATGGAGATGAACAGGTTGGGGATGAGGGTGTCTAGGTGAGTGCCCTCATAGCGGCCCCGCTGGGCCGCCGGCATGCCGTTGGTGGCGATGGCCAGAGTGAGGCCCATGGCGTTGAGCTTCTCGCAGAACTCCCAGGCTCCGGGGAGCAGATAGGCCCCCTTGCCCACGGTGTTGACAAACTCCCAGTTCCAGGCTCGGGGGTCGTGATTTCCCCCCCGTACCCGCATGAAGGCGGCAAACCGCTCCACCCCCAGAAAGTCCTGGTCGATCTCGCCCCGGGCGAAGGCGTCCCACAGGGCGTTGTTGATCTTCTGGTACAGGGCCTCCTCCTCGGGACCGAAGTCGTAGCCCCGGCGGGTGAAAACCTCCCGCAGGGCCTCCCGCTCCGAGCGGTGGAAGTCCATCAGGGTCATATCGGCGTCCAACAGGACGGTTTGGTAGCGGCTCATAGATGGGGTTTCTCCTTTCGGGTACAGTACATGCGCACGGCGGTGGATACCAGCAGGGTGCCCAGGGCGATGCAGCCGGAGATGCCGAAGGTGCGAATCATGGTCTCCAGAAACAGCTGGGACTCCCCCCGGATGCCGTAGTCCACCGCCTGATACACGGTGAAGCCGGGGACCAGGGGGAAGTAGGACACCACTAGGTAGGAGATGGTGGGGCATTTGCGCAGCCGGGCCATGATCTCGGCGTAGATGGCCACCCCCACCGAGGCGGCCAGGTTGGAGATAAACACGTTGTTGTCCGTCAGCCACATCACCGGCAGGTACACCGCCCACCCCAAAGCGCCGCCCAGGCAGCACAAAAAGGAGCCCATGCCCCGGACGTTGTAGAGCAGGCAGAAGCCCAGACACCCCATAAAGGCGAAGAAGCAATACCCCAGGGGGGAGTAGACCGCCACAGCGGTGAGGGGGTTGGAGTTGGGAAAGAGGTTCTGACACAGGGCCATGGCGGCGCCGGTGCCCAGGGCGATGGCCCCGGCGGTGAGCACCGCCCGGGTGAAGGTGGACAGGCCGGAGACAATGTCCCCGGTGAGCAGGTTGCTCATGAAGTTGGTGAACACCAGGCCGGGCACCAGCACCATGATGGAGCCCACCACCGCGGTGCCGGGGTTGATGGGCAGCCCCAGCCCCAGGGCTACATACACCACCAGTGCCAGCACAAAGCCGCTGGCCATGGTGTTGATGAAGAAGTTGGAGCGGGTGCGGTTGAGGGCCAGCATACACATGCCGCACAGCAGGCCGGACAGGGCGGCCACCAGGGACTCCAGCCAGCCTCCCGAGAAGAACAGGGAGAAGAACAGAGAGCCCACAAAATAGCCCACCAGCTGGTAGTGGGCGGGGTAACGGCGGAGGTTGGCGGCGGTCTGCCGCACCGCCAGCAGGAAGTCCTGGGGGTCCTGGGGTGGGTCGGCGCACAGGCGGCGGGACAGGGCGTTGTAGCGCTCAATGCCCTCGATGTCGGTGCCCGACACCGTGGCCTGGCGCATTCGGGTGTGGACCCGGCCCTCCGGGTCGGTGACCGAGACCATGAGACAGTTGGGAATGGCGAACACCTCACAGGTGAGGTGGTAGGCCCGGGCCAGACGGTGGAGGGTGTCCTCCACCCGGTAGATCTCCGCTCCCGAGTGGAGCAGTCCCAGGCCCAGCTCACACCAGCCTTCCAACAGTAATTCGTAATTCATTCTCCAGACTCCTTTCTGGAAAAATAAGTGCCTGCATGAGTATACCATAGGATGTGTCAATTGCAAGGGATTTTCCCGTGAAAAATCCGGCGGCTGCAACGTCCGTGCAGCCGCCGGGATTTGGCGAGATCACTCCAAGGTGAGAGTGTCCAGCATGGCCTTCTGAATGGCCTGATATTGGGGGGCATTGGGGTCCTCCATGACGTAGGACTGCTCCACCAACAACGAGGAGTTGGGCCCCAGTTCCAGAATCCAGAACTGACGGTAAATGCCGTCCTGGGGACTGACCACCAGGGTGTGGGCGGTGTAGGTTCCACTGCCCACCTGGACTTGCTGGCCCAGGTCGGGAATCTCCTCCTGGAGGATCAGGCCCTGGCGGAGGGTGACGGCGTCCATGCCGTTGAGACGGTTCACCGACAGGTAGTTGCCCTCGCTGATCAGATAGGCGTCCCCGTTCTCCCACCCCTGGCGGGTGAAGAGGTTGGGGTCATAGACGATGGAATAGCCCTGGAGGCTGTAATGGCGCAGCCCGTTGGCGGTGAGGACGGCGCCGTCGTACTCATAGGACAGGGGGGTCTCCACATCGGGCTGATAGGCGGGGATATCCCGGGACACGTCGGGCAACGTGTCGGTCTCGTCGGGGTCGGGGGTACAGGTGCCCGTGAGAGACTGGCTGGAGGAGCCGATGGAGGCCGGGTCCGGGGAAGCAGCAGGGGCGGCAGTGCAGGCGGACAGCGCCATGCACATGAGCATGCACAGGGTACACAGCAGGGTCCGACGCATACAATTACCTCCTTGGTTCAGATATCATTATTATATCGACGCAAAAGCCCCGGTACAACAACAGAGGGGTTAAGAATGGTTACAATTTGTTTACGCCTTGGAAACATTCCACCGTTGACAGGGGGGAGGCCAGCGGCTACAATGGAAGAAAATACCCTATGGCCAGGGAGTTGGCGGGAGAACGACATGGAAGAATTACTCAGACTGTACCGGGAATATTTGGAGCAGGCGGCCCTGCCCCAGAACCAGAAGCGGCCGTTCCAGGGGGCCTATGGCCTCATCGGCGGCCCTGCCCCCAACTCCTTTCACCAGCAGTTTGTCCAGCAGGTGGAGGCGGCCCTGGCCCAGGTGCCGGAGACCGAGCGGCGGGAGGCGGTGGAGTACATCTTCCACCAGCCCCTGGAGCACAAGCGCAACCCCACGGTGTACTGGATGTTTGTGGCGGTGCACGGGGTGGTGATGCCCTACCTGAAGGACCTGACGGCGGAGGAGGCCAGGGACCTACAGTGGTGGTATGAGCGCTCCTACCCCCGCCGGGAGCAGACCCCGGTGCAGCGGCGGCTGGTGGCGCTGCTGAAGAAGATGCGATAACGGCAGGTGACGGACATGGAAGAACTGGAACAGCTGTATGGAGCCTATCTGGACTTGGTGGCCCAACTGAACCGTAACCGGAAGCTGTGGGACGGGGCCTTTGGCCTGGGGGGCGGTCCGGCGGACAACCCCTGCCATGAGAAGCTGGTGCGAGACGTGGAGGCGGCCTTGGCGGACCTGGACCCCACCCGACGGCCCCAGGCGGTGGAGTATATCCTCCGCCAGCCCCTGGAGCACAAGGACGACCCGGTGGTGTACTACACCCTGATGGCGGCCCAGGGGGCCACCATCCCCTACCTGTCCCAGCTGCCTGTAGACCAGGCCCAGGCGCTGCGGGGCTGGTTTGAGCAGACCTTTCCCCGCCGGGAGCGGATGCCCTGCCAGGACAAGGTGCTGGCAGCACTGAAAAAAGTAAAGTGAGCAAACGGGCTGCGGGAATTTGGTCCGCAGCCCGTTTTTGCGCCGATGTTCGCCCAGTCAACCGCTGGTTGAGGGGATAATCCCCATTTGGTTGAGCGGATTGGGGGCCACTCAACGGATGAGCCCTTCCGTTTTCCGGGGCCAGAGGGTAAGGTAAGGGTAGAAACGAAAAAGGAGAGATGGTTATGGAGACCACGTTGGGAAAGAGAATTGCCGCCCTGCGCCGGGACAAGGGGCTGAAACAGGACGAACTGGCGCAGCAGCTGGGGGTGACTCCTCAGGCGGTGAGCAAGTGGGAGAACGACCAGACCTGCCCGGACATCACCCTGCTGCCAAAGCTGGCCCAGATTCTGGGGGTGAGCGTGGACGAGCTGCTGTCCGGCAAGGCCGAGCCGGAAGTCCCTGCCGTGCGGGTGCTGCCCGCCGAGCAGCGCAAGGACTTGAAGGACATGGTGCTGCGCATTGTGGTGGACTCTGCCGAAGGGGACAAGGTGCGAGTGAATCTGCCCCTGGGCCTGGTGGAGGCGGCCATAGATATGGGGATGGATGTGACCCAGTTTACCGGAACCGACGCGTTGAAGGGCATTGACCTGGGCAAGATTCTGGATCTGGTACGGTGCGGCTCGGTGGGCAACCTGGTGGAAGTGGAGTCCGCCCAGGGGGACACCGTGCGCATCTTCGTGGAGTGAGCCCATGCGCATCATCGTCAAAGACAAGGACTCTCATCTCAACATCCCCATTCCCACCCGGCTGGTGTTCAATGGCCTGACGGCGGGGCTGCTGTGCTGGGGGCTGGAGAAACACGGGACCCATATGACCCGGAAGCAGCTGATGGTGTTTGTCAAAGAGCTGCACCGGTTTCGCCGCCGCCACCCCAGGTGGACCCTGGTGGAGGTGGAGGGCCATGAGGGCGAACAGGTGAAAATTACGCTATAAACGAGGAGGAATCCGGCCATTTGGCCGGATTCCTCCTCGTTTACAATGTTACAGTGAATACCACCCCGGTTTGGGTGGCCTGAGCGGTGCAGCTACCCCCGTGGAGCTGCACAATGTGCCCCACAATGGCCAACCCCAGCCCGGTGCCCTCTCCGGGGGCGGCGTCCTCCCGGCGGTAGAAGGGCTCAAAGAGTTGCTCCAGCTCCTCCTGGGGGATGGGCGGGCAGTCATTGGACACCCGCAGGGTGGTGTGGTGGTCCGTCTGGGCCACCTCCACCCCGATTTCACCCCCGGCGGGGGTGTATTTGACGGCGTTGGTGAGCAGATTTTCCACCACCTGGGCCATCCGGCCCCGGTCGGCCAGGACGGGGGCAGGGTCCTCCAGAGCGGTGGACAGCCGCAGCCCCTTGGCCTCCAAGGTGGGGGCCAACTTTTCCAGGGTGGAGCGGGTGAGCTGGGACAGGGAGAAATTTTCCCGGCGCAGCTTTACCCGCCCCGCCTCCAGCCGGGACAGGTCCAACAGCTCCAGCACCATGCCGTTCATCCGCTCCGCCTCGCTGCAAATGGTGGCCAGGTACTTCTCCCGCTTGTCCTCGGCGATGTGCTCTTGCAGCCCCTGGGCGTAGCTGTGAATCACCGCCAAGGGGGTTTTCAGCTCGTGGGCCATGTGGCTGGTAAAGGTGCGGCGGTGCTCCTCGGCGGCCTGGGCATAGGTGAGGGCCTGGTTGAGCCGCTGAATCTCGTCCTTTTGTTCCCGATACTCGGCCCCGTGGGCCTGGAACTGTTCTTGAAGTCGGTGGCTCTCCTGCCAACGGCACACCTGGCTGGGGCGCAGCAGCAGCCACTTCTGCCGGGTATCCAGGGCCTGGGACAGCTGCTGGATGGGGGAGAGCAGCTCACGGACCAGCACCCGCCGAAGAACCCCAAGGAGCAGCACGCACAGGCCCAGGGTGAGCAGGTATACCCACCACAGCTGCCGGGCTGCTTGCAGCCAGGGACAGCTCCACGCCCCGTAGACCAGGAAGCCCTGGTCCGTGGGAGCCACGCTCAACACCAGCAGGTTGGGCCCGGACCACAGGGAGAAGGTGCCCCATTTCTCGATAAAGTCCGGCCCCAGGTTCTGTACCAGCTGGGCTAAGCTGTCATACCGGGTTCCACGGTAGGTGAGGGGGGAGTTTTCCAGGGCGGTGCACAGGTGGAAGTTAGTGGCGTAGAGGGTGACGGTCTGGGTGCCTGGGGCCAGAGCGTCCGGGTTTTGGTACATATCTCCCCAGTCCGGCCCCAAAGGAGGAAGGTAAAATTGCTGGACCGTGACGGGGGTGAACTGGCTCCCCTCCAGCACCCCTTCCAGGCGCAGGGCGTGGGTGAGCTGGAATTCTGTGTCCCCCTCCAGGAAAAAGGTAATGTTGTCGGTGAGATGGTCTGGGTCCAGGATGGCCCGGGCATAGCGGCCCGAGGCCTCCACACCAGTCTCATACTCCTCTTGGGTGAGATATTCCAAGGAGAGAAAGGTCTCCCAGCTGCCCCCCAGGCAGGTTCCCTGGGTGTCAAAGAGGGCGGAAGTGAACTGCATATCCAAGGTGCGCCAGCCACTCACACTGCCCCAGGGCAGGGTGGTCTCGGCCAGAGCCTCATAGGCTTGGGAGCCATACTGGGTGAGCATGGTCTCTGCCTGCCGCTGGGCAAATACGGCGGTGAGCAGCCCCATACAGAGAAGCCAGGGCACCAGCATCGCCAGGCACAGAAGCCCGGTGAGGGTGGGCCGGGCACGGGGACGGCGTTTTTTGGTGTCTGTCATGCTCACCCCTCCAATCGGTAGCCCGCCTTGATGACGGTGCGGATGTGGCTGGCCCAGGGGCCCAATTTCTCCCGCAGACGGCGGATGTGGGTGTCCACCGCCCGGTCCTCCCCCTGGTAGTCGTAGCCCCAGCCGTGGCGCAGCAGCTGCTCCCGGCTGAGAACCTGGCCCCGGTGGGACATCAGGCAGTGGAGGAGGGCGTACTCCTTGGGGGTGAGGGGGATGTCCCGCCCCTCCAGGTACACCTTCTGGGCGGACAGGGACAGGGCCAGCCCATCCAGCTCCATCCGGTCTCCGGCTCGCACGCTGCCCCGGCTGCGGCGGATGAGGGCCATGGTCTTGGCGTACACCACCGACAGGTTGAAGGGCTTGGTGATGTAGTCGTCCGCCCCCAGCTCGTAGCCCAGCAGGGTGTCCTCCTCGTCGGACAGGGCGGTGAGGAAGAGAATGGGCACGTCCTGGGTGCGCCGTAGGGCCCGGCACACGCTGCGCCCGTCCAGCTTGGGCATCATAATGTCCAGCAAAACCGCGTCAAACTCCTCCTGTTGGGCCCATTCCAGGGCCTGCGCCCCGTTTTCCGCCTGGATGGGGCGGACGCCCTTGCTGGCAAAGTAGTCGCACAGGACCTCCCGCAGACGGGGGTCGTCCTCGGCAATCAAAATACGGGTCTCCATGCTCCCGCCTCCTTTCACCCTCAGGATACCTGGGGGATGTGTATTCTCTGTGTCATTGTAGCAGAAAATGTTCCGCCCGGATACAAAAAAGGGAGGGCCTGCCGGAATCAGCGGCAAGCCCTCCAACGATGGAGTCAGGCGGAAATTTTATGCTGCATGCCCTTCAGGGCCCCGGCCTTGTCCAGGGAGAAGAGGATTACCCCGGACAGGATGGCACCCCCGGCGGTGGACACCAGGAAGGGGATGATGTAGGCGTAAAAGGCCACCTGGGCGGCGTTGGCCCCCATAAAGAGGATGGCCATGGGATAGGCGCACAGGCCGCCCAGAATGGCGGTGCCGAACACCTCCGCAACCAGGGTGGGGAGCAGACGGCGGGTCTTCCAGTACACCACCCCGCACAGCAGCGCTCCGCACATGCTGCCCGGGAAGGCCAGCAGGGTGCCCAGGCCCAGCAGGTTGCGCAGCAGGGAGGCGGCAAAGGCCACCGCCACCCCGTACCAGGGGCCCAGGAGCACGGCACAGAGGATGTTGACCATGTGCTGCACCGGGGCGCATTTGCTGCCGAAGACGGGGAAGGAGAAGATGCTGCCCACCACGGCCACCGCGCACAGGATACCCGCCAGGGTCAGCTTGAGAACTTTGGTATTTTTCATCTTGGTTACACCTCGTAACAGTTCCGGGAGAAACGGCATGAGACAGCGACGCCCTCCATAAGAACGTAAAATGGTCGGTCGAGACTTACTGGTCTCCTCTCACGCCGGAACACGGCTTCCCATCGCTGTCATACAGGCCCAGGGCGCTCCCCCTCAGCCCGCCACGGACTTACCGTGGATGCCCATTTCCCCCCCTTTTGTCCAGGTGTACAAAACCAGGAGACACCTGTGGGGATGTCTCCTGGTCACAATGGTTCCATATGACTCCCTACGGCGGCATGATCCGCATCAGGTTCAAGGGTCGAAGCGATACGGCTTCCTCTCAGCTTGCCTCACAAGCTCCCCTGTGTTTTGATTGTATCTGTGATAATACACCCAAAATCTCCAAATTGCAATGGTTTTTTTCAAGTCCATGGGTTGCCAGTGGCCTCCATCAGGCTCAGGAGGTAGTCCCAGTCTACCTCCTGAGAAATATGGTAGTAGGTAGGGTAGCTATCATGGCCCAGCTCGGTCACCTCCATGACCTGGTGGGAGATGACGATGAGTTTGGAGTTGTCCGGGCCTTCCAGAAAGAAGGAGCAGTCCGTCTCTGGCAGGGTGTAGGTCCCCATCAGCCGGGACAGGGACAGCCCGGACAGGTAGTCGTGGAAGGCCTGGGGGTCTGTGAGGGTATATGGGGTGTTCTCCGCCTGGGCATGGGGCGGGCTCAGGTGGACGCCGTCCACCTGGTACTGGGCGGTGTCCCCGGCGGAGTAGAGCACCTGAGCGGCCGGGGCGGTATCATAGGACAGGGTGACGCTGCCGCAGGTGATGGCCGCCAGGAAGAAGAGCACCCCTACCACAACGGCCCCGCTGGAGCGGGCGGCGGGGGAGAGTACCTGCTCCAGACGGCGGCGCAGGGTGGCGGCGGAGGCGGACAGGCAGGTGGTGAAGCCCCGGGCATCCCCGGCGGTGTTCAGCAGCAGGGCGGCGTACTCCTTGCGCTGGGACTGGTGGGCGAAGAGGAGCACGGTCTCGTCACAGCTCAGCTCCAGGTCCTGGGCGCAGCTTTTCATGGCCACCCACATCAGGGGGTTAAACCAGCAGATGGCGGTGCAGAACAGGAGAAAGAACTTGCTCCAGCTGTCCTGACGGGCCAGGTGAATGACCTCGTGGCGAATGACCCAGTACAGCTCCTCCCGGGTGTAGGAGCGGGTGGGCAGCACCACCCGGGTGCAGCGGGGCAGAAGGCCGATGGACAGGGGAGTCTTCACCTCCGGGGAGATCACCAGCTGGTATTTGGGGTTGCGGAAGCCCGCCTCCTTCAGGGCCTCCTCCCAGATGTACCGGGTCAGGGGGTCGGTGGCGGGGACGGCGGGGGCCAGGATGCGGCGGCGGAAGCGCAGGTGCTGGACGATGTGAAAGGCCAGCACCCCCACCAGGCCCGCCAGCCACACCCACAGCAGCAGGGTCCACCCATGTCCCGGCAGGGGGATGATGAGCCAGGGCCGGGGCGGGGTAAAGGTGGAGTAGGTGGTGAGGTAGAGCACGTTGGGGATGACCCACAGCATGGCGCAGGTCCGGGCGCTGATGCGGCCTCGGAGGTGGGGCATCAGGGCTAACAGCACCAGATAATACAGGCTGACGTGGAGAAACAACCCACCATAGGAGGAAAAGGTGATGTCCGCTGCCCGGGCAAAGCCGATGAAAGGGGTGAGAAGCACTGGGCATAGCGTGACCACCACCAGCAGCAGCATAGCGGGGTAGTAGGGAAGGTAAGAGGGGTGGTTGCCCAGGTCGGGGATGCCATCGTTGCCCATGAGGGCATCGTAGCGAGAGTAGGCGGTTCCTGCCATGAGCAGGGACAGGACCAGGAAAATGAGGATGCGGAACATACTCAGTCACCTTCTTTCAGAAGCTCCCGAAGCTCTTCCAGTTCCTCCTTACTCAGTCCGCTGTCACACAACGCCGAGGCAAAGGTGGACAGGCTGCCCCCACACAGCTTCTGGATGAAGCTGCGGCTCTGGGCGGCCAGATAGTCCTCCCGGGTGACCAGGGGGGCGTAGAGGCTCTTGCGCCCCTCTTTGTCCACCCGGACAAAGCCCTTTTCACTCAGCCGGGACAGCAGGGTCAGAAGGGTGGTGGTGGCCATGGGGTGGGTCTGGGCCAAACGCTCTTCCAGTTGGGTACGGAGGACGGGGGTGTCACTGGTCCATAGGGCCTGCATCACCTCCAACTCCGTGTCGGGTAAGCGGCGGATGGTGTAGCTCATGGTATCCCTCCTTCTACACTTGTAGTATCTAACTGTATTCTACAACTGTAGAATGAAATTGTCAAGGAAAACGCTACCCGCTGGGGGTCCATTTTGAGTGGCCAAAATGGACGAAAAGCCACTTAGGGCGTTCCCCCCTAAGGACCTCCCTTGGGGTACGAGGCTGGACCTGCGTCAAGCTGGTGTTCGGCCCGTTACCCTTGCTGTGACGCCTAGTTCTGCCACTACACCAGGCCACACGGGGCAGCTGGCCCTATCGCCAGGTGGTTTCCACAGCCGGGCCTACCCTGGCCAAGCGGCGTTCCCGCCGCCGAAAGTTTCTGCCGCACTATCCTGTTGCGCTGTGGTAGGGGCCGTGGCTTGCCCGGCCCGTGGCTACCCTGGCATTGCCCTGGGAAATTCGGGAGGGGCAAGCCCCTCCCCTACGCCCATCAATCCAAGAAATGCGGCAATTTTCAAGGTCTTTTTGTGTCCAGCCCTTCCAGAACTGCATTGACACGCCCCCCCAGTACCGCGGGGTGGATTCCACAAGGCGGGGGAAGGCCCCGCCTTTGGCGATTCTTTCCCCGATTTCTCATCGGGGAGAAATCGGGCATAAGCGGAGCGTCCCCGGCGGCCGCAGCGGCCAGGGCCAGATACAGGCCCAGCTGGGCCTGGTCCCCGGTCTCAGGGGGCGTCACCGGCTCCTTGGTGGGCTTGGCCTCCGGGACAGCGGTGGGCTGGGTCTCGGGGGCGTCGGTGGGAGCGGCAGTGGGGGCCGGGGGAAGATTTTGGGGAATTTCTATCACTTTAACATGGAAAAGAAAAATCCTGGGATTCCCGTATTGTGGAAGAATGAGACAGAGAAAGGGAGCGCTGGAGGTTTTTCTCACAAAAAAGACATGGCCCGGACGGAACATCCGTCCGGGCCATA
>NZ_SJOS01000071.1:0-10787 GCF_012027765.1 Pseudoflavonifractor sp. SW1122
ATTTTAGATTATCCAAAAGGCAAAAGTTCGTGGGGGGCTTAGGGTAAATAGGCCCTCGGCAGAGTTTTCCCATCCGCAGATGGGAAAATAAATTGAAATCCGTTTTTCCCGGGGACATGCGCATCGGGAAAAACACATCTCAGCCCGCCAGTGTGGAATTGGGTCGCCCTTTGACCCAATTATGCATGCAGCGGGCTGCATCCCCTCAAAAAAATGCTTGCATTTTTTTGATTACTTTTAGGAGTTGGGGCGGCAGGCCCGCACCACCGACAGAGGCGGCACCGGGCGAGGGAGCTTCATGTGAAACACCATCTGCGGGTGCCGGGGCTGGGCCAGGGTGAAGCCCTCCCCGTCCGTCATGAGGGGCGCGGTGAGGGGAAAGGCGGGCACATCGGGGCCCACCACTTCGATCTGGTCCCCGGCGGTGAACTTGTTGCGCAGGGAGAGGGTGGCGTTGCCGTCCTCGTCGCAGTCGGTGACGATGGCCAGCACCTGCCAGTCCCGGATGTACCGGGCGGAGTCGGTGTACTGCCCCGGCTGGCCGTAGTAGAAGCCGGTGGAGTAGTGGCGGTGGCTGACCTTGTCCACCTCCGCCCGCCAGATGGGCTCCAGGGGCTTGCCCTCCACCGCGGCGTCAATGGCGTGGCGGTAGGCGGCGGTGGTCATGGCGGCATAGTAGGCGCTTTTGGCCCGGCCCTCGATTTTCAGAGAGTCCAGACCCGCCTGAAGCAGCTCGGGCACGTGGTCGATCATGCACATGTCCCGGCTGTTCATGATGAAGGTTTCCCCGTTTTCCTCGAAGACGGGGAAGTACTCCCCGGGCCGCTTCTCCTCCATGAGGGCGTACTGGTAGCGGCAGGGCTGGGCGCAGGCACCCCGGGCGGCATCCCGCCCGGTCATATAGTTGGACAGCAGGCAGCGGCCGGAGTAACTGACGCACATGGCGCCGTGGACAAAGGCCTCCACCTCCAAATCACGGGGGGCCTTGGCGCAGATCTCCGCCACCTCGTCCAGGGACAGCTCCCGGGCCAGGATGACCCGCTTGGCGCCCAGGTCGTGCCACACCCGGGCCATCTCATAGTTGGTGATGCCCGTCTGGGTGGACATGTGCACCTCCACATGGGGGGCGTAGCGGTGGGCCAGGCTCAGCACGTCCACGCCTGCACTGATGACGGCGTCCACACCGATGGACTCCAGAAACTCCAGGTACTCGGGCAGACGGGCGATCTCATCGTTGCGGGCCAGGGTGTTGCAGGTCACGTGGACCCGCGCCCCCTTGTCGTGGGCCAGCTGCACGGCCTGGGTCATCTCGTCCCGGTCGAAGTTGCCGGCAAAGGCCCGCATACCGAAGGCGTTGCCCGCCAGATACACGGCGTCAGCCCCGTAGGCCAGGGACATGGTCAGTCGTTCCATGTCCCCGGCGGGGGATAATAACTCTACGTTTTTCATTCTTCCACTCCGTACTTCTCCACCAGGGCCTGGTGCTGGGCGTAGGTCTTGGTGAACTCGTGCTTCTTGGTCTCGGGGTTGAGCACATAGTAGTAGTAGCTGGTGTTCTCCGGGTTGAGAGCCGCATACAGGGCGGTCATACCGGGGTTGGAGATGGGTCCGGCGGGCAGGCCCTTGTACAGGTAGGTGTTGTAGGGGGAGTCAATGGCCTTGTCTGCCTCAGTGGGCACCTTGCCGCCGTTGAGATACACCAGGGTGGCGTCGATTTGCAGGTAGCCCTGGGTCTCGGCATTGGTGTTCTCCAGACGGTTGTAGATTACCGAGGAGATCTTGGCGTAGTCCTCGCCGTCGGTCTCCTTTTCAATCATGGAGGCGATGGTGACAATGTCGTGGAGGGAGTACTTGCTCTCCTCGTTGAACTGGTCCATATAGTCCTCCATCTTGGACTCGAAGTTCACCAGCATCTTGTTGATGACGTACTTGGGGTCCTCACCCAGATAGAAGGTGTAGGTGTCGGGGAAGAGGTAGCCCTCCAGACGGTGGTAGTCGCCCAGGGGCAGGTCCTTGAGCCAGCTGAAGTTGTAGTCCCAGTTGGCGGACATATCCTGGAGCTGCTCCACCGTAGTGACCCCCTTCTCCTCCAGCAGCTGGAAGATCTGGTCGATGGTATAGCCCTCCTGGATGGTGATGTCAATGGTCTGACGGGTGGACGAGGACGAACTCATGTTGGTCACCAGGGCCCGGTAGTCCATATCGGTGTTCAGTTCATAGGTGCCCGGGGTGATCTTGTCGCTGGCGTTGGAGAACAGGCCATAGAGGTGGAAGAGGAACTTGTACTCAATGAGGCCGTTGTCCTTGAGGGAATCCACCACATCGCTGAACTTCTCGTCGTTTTCCACCTTGACGATGGCGGAGGTGTACTCCTTGTTCAGGGCCAGCAGGTCGTTGGCCCAGATCCAGCCCACGGTGGCCAGCACGGCGGACAGACCCACCACGAACAGCACATACAGCAGGGCGCTGGCCGCCTTGGTGCGGTGGGTTTTCTTCCGGTTGCGGGAGACCCGTGGCCGTCGCTGGGGCTCCTGGGGGGCGTGGGAACGTTGTTCTGACATGTCTTGTTTCACTCCTCATCAGGATAGGTTATCTGAAAAATTTCTTCTAAGGTCGGGGAACCAATCTCGCCGTGACCACATAGTATAACGCAGAAACGGGGACGGGCGCCGACTCCGGCGCCGCAGACCATGTGGTGTGCGGCGTCCGAGCCGGTACCTGTACCGGAAATCTGATGTGAGGTGACTTGTTATGTGTTGTGGTAACAATGGTTTCGGTGGCGGCTGCTGGTGGATCATCATCCTGGTACTCATTCTCTGCTGCTGCTGCGGTGGCGGTAACATGGGCGGCAACGGCTGTGGCTGCGGCAATGGCTGTGGCAACAACTGCGGCTGCGGCTGCAACGACGGCTGCTGCTAAAAAGCGCACGTATCCGTTGGGCGGAGAGGGGACCCCTCTCCGCCCTTGGCGTTTGTCAGGCGTCGGTGAGTACCAGCTGCACCGGCACGTCGTACTCGGCGTGGGGCAGCTGCTCCTGGAATCGGTCGGCGGGACACACGGACACGGTGAACCCGGTATAGCCCTTCAGCCACCGGTCGTAGTAGCCGCCGCCCTGGCCCAGGCGGTATCCCGCCCGGTCACACATCATGTTGGGTACCAGCACCACGTCCACGTCCTTCTGGGGGACGATGGGGCACACCCCGTCCGGCTCCGGAATGCCGTAGTGGTTGGGGATGAGCTGGTCCTGGCTGGTGATGGCCCGGGCCTCCATTTTCCGCTGGGGCAGACACACCGGAAGGGCCACCCGCTTGCCCATGGCCAGAAGCTGGTCAATGAGGGCGGTGGTGTCCGGCTCCCGACCCACGCCGTAGAAGACCATCACGGTGTGGGCCGCTTCCACCTGGGGCAGAGCCAGAAACTGCTCCAACAGGTGGGGGACATTGGCACGGGGAAGGGCTGCGGCCTGCCGGCGCAGCCGCTCCTTGAGCTCCTGGGGGGTCATGCCATGTAGTGAATGGCGTTCTGGACCTGGCGGGCCACGTCAGCCCCAGAAAGAGCGGTGAGCAGAGCCAGACCGAAGTCGAAGCTGGACCCGGCGGCCCGTCCGGTGATGAGGTGTCCCTCCACCACGAAAGGCTCCGTCATACAGGGCTCCACGCCCGCCTTCACCAGGTCCCCCTCCATGCCGGGGTAGCACACGGCGCGGGCTCCGGCGGGGATGAGCCCGGCCCGGGCCAGCAGGGTGGGGGCGGCGCAGATGGCGGTGAGCCACACCTGGGAATCGGCAGCGGCCTGGCGGATGAGGGCCATGGCGGCCTCGCTGTGCTCCAGGGCGTCCACACCACCCAGACCGCCGGGGAGCATCACCATGTCGCCGGGGGCCAGGGTCACCTCGGCCAGGGCCACGTCGGTGGTGACGGTGACACCCTGGGCGCTTTGGACGGTGGGGCCAGTGACACCCACCAGGGACACGGGCACATTGCCCCGGCGCAGCACGTCGGCGGGGGCCAAGGCCTCGGCGGTTTCAAAACCAGTGGCTAACAGAATGTAAACCATGATATCGTCCTCCTTATTCCAAAATCAGTTGCATAATTTCCTCATGAATGTCCTCTACGCCGCGCAGCTGGCCCTGGTCGTTGACACAGGAGATGCGCTTCCAGCCGTAGAGCTGGGCGGCCTGAGCGGCGGCCTGGGCGCAGGCGGTGAGGTAGTTGTTGTCCTCCTCGTGGATATCCGCCTGGGTATGGGTCACCGCCTCCCGGCGGCGGAGGTTGGCCACCGCCAGATGGGTGGGCATATCCAACCAGATCACCTGGTCGGGGCTGGGCAGGCCCATGCGCTGGTACTCCAAATCAAAGAGCCAGTGGAAAAACGCCTCCCGCTGGTCCTCCGGCAGTTTGGAGGCCTGATGCACGGCATTGGAGGTGGTGTAACGGTCCATCACCATCAGTCCTCCGGCTTCGTAATAGGCCCCCCACTCCTGCTTGTACCCGGCGTACCGGTCCACAGCAAAGAAGGTGGAGGCGGCATAGGCGTTGACATCGTCGGGGTGGGAGCCAAAGGCGCCCCCCAGATACATCCGCACCAGGGCCGAGGATTCCTCCCGGTAGCGGGGATAGACGGTGGTACGGAATTCCCGCCCCGCCTCATTCAGTGCCTGACAGCACAGTTGAAATTGGGTGGACTTTCCCGAGCCGTCCGTTCCCTCAAACACGATCAGTTTTCCAGCCATGGGGCTGACCTCCTTGGGCATACCTATCTATATCTCGAACATGCCAGCATTTTCTCGAGGGGGATGCAGCCCGCTGCATGCACAATTGGGTCAAAGGGCGACCCAATTCCACACTGGCGGGCTGAGATGTGTATTTTCCCATGCGCATGTCCTGGGAAAATACGTGATTTCAATTTATTTTCCCATCTGCGGATGGGAAAACTCTGCCGAGGGCTGCTGGATGATGCGAGATGATGGGGGTTCTTTACCATGAAGTTTTTTGGCAATCTACCATGGAACAGTATACCATACTCCCAGGGGAAAGTCCATGCCCGGCCAAGTTGTTTCCCTTTCGTTCACAAATGTGTAAATCCCCCCTTGACATCAATGCATTAAAGCATTATACTGTTTGCAACGAGCCGGGAGGCTCTTTGTTCAGACTCAGACACTTTGATGGCTAAAAGCGTTGAAGTGCCCATTTGGATAGGAGGAAGGAACATGAAACACAGTTGGAGAGCAGGCGCAGCGCTGTTGGCGCTGACCATGGCGGCGGGACTGGCAGGCTGCGGCGGCCAGACTTCCCAGAATACCCAGTCCGGCGGAGAGAAGGACAGCTATACCATCGGTATTGTGCAGCTGACCCCCCACGAGGCGCTGGACCAGGCCACCAAAGGGTTCCAGGACGCGTTGAAGGAGGCGTTTGGGGACAAGGTGACCTTTGATCTGGAGTACGCCGCCAACGACCCCGCCACCTGTGCCACCATCGCCAACACCTTTGTCTCCAGCGGGGTGGACCTCATCATGGCCAACGCCTCCTCTGCCTTGCAGGCGGCGGCCTCTGCCACCGGGGATATCCCGGTGCTGGGCACCTCGGTGACCGAGTACGGCGTGGCGTTGAAAATGGACGACTTCTCCGGCACCGTGGGCACCAACGTCTCCGGTACCTCCGACCTGGCCCCCCTGGACCAGCAGGCGGCCATGATTCAGGAGTGGTGTCCCGAGGCCAAGGCGGTGGGCCTGCTCTATTGCTCCGGGGAACCCAACAGCCAGTACCAGGTGGACACCGTCCAGGAGCATCTGGAGGAGCTGGGCTACACCTGCACCCAGTACGCCTTCTCCGACTCCAACGACATGGCGGCGGTGACCCAGACGGCGGCGGACAACAGCGACGTCATCTACGTGCCCACCGACAATACCGTGGCTTCCAACGCCTCCATCGTGGATAACATCTGCCGCCCCGCCAAGATTCCCGTGTTCACCGGAGAGCAGGGCATTTGCAAGGGCTGCGGCGTGGCCACTCTGTCCATCAGCTACTATGACCTGGGCGTCACCACCGGCGAGATGGCGGTGAAGGTGCTCCGTGGGGAGGCGGACATCTCCCAGATGCCCATTGAGTACGCCCCCCAGTTCACCAAGATGTACAACCAGGCCATCTGCGATGACCTGGGGCTGACGCCTCCGGAGGGCTACACCGCCCTGGATGCGGAATAAGGGAACACACCACCAAGAGAGCGGGGGAACCCCTCGCTCTCTTGTGTCTTGATTGCAAGGAGGAACAACCATGCTGGATTTTTTAAACGCCCTGCCTGGGGCCATCTCCCAGGGCCTGATCTGGGGCATTATGGCCATTGGCGTCTACCTCACCTATAAGATTCTGGACATTGCCGACTTGACCGTGGACGGCTCCTTCTGCACCGGAGGTGCGGTGTTCGTGGTGCTCTTCTCCCAGGGAATCAACCTGTGGGTGGCGCTGCTGGCGGCCACGGTGTCGGGCATGGCTGCGGGGCTGGTCACCGGACTGCTCCACACCGTGTGCGGCATTCCCGCCATTCTGGCCGGAATTTTGACCCAGCTGGGGCTGTGGTCGGTGAACCTGGCCATCATGTCCATGAAGGCCAATGTGGCCTTGAACATCATTAACCCCGACGTGCTCAACAAGCTGCTGGTGTCCCTGCGCTTTGTTCAGGACGTGGGGAAAGGCACCCGCCCCTTCTACCAGCACCCCATCTTTGTGGTGGGCGTGGTCACGGTGGTCATCATCGCGATTTTGTACTGGTTCTTCGGCACCGAGCTGGGCTGCTCCATCCGTGCCACCGGCGCCAACCAGGCCATGGCCCGGGCCCAGGGCATCAACACCCGGCGCAACCAGGTGCTGGGCCTGATGATCTCCAACGGCCTGGTGGCCCTGTCCGGGGCCCTGCTGAGCCAGTACCAGGGCTTTGCCGACGCCAACATGGGCCGGGGCGCCATCGTCATCGGCCTGGCCGCCGTCATCATCGGCGAGGTGATCTTCTCCAAGCTCTTCCGCAACTTCGGGTTGAAGCTGCTGGCGGTGTCCATCGGCGCCATCATCTACTACATGGTCATCCAGCTGGTGCTGTCTCTGAACCTCATGGACTCCAACTACCTCAAGCTGCTGTCTGCGGTGGTGGTGGCCGTGTTCCTGTCGGTGCCCTACTGGAAGGGCAAGTACTTTGCCAAGCCTGTGAAGCGGGGGGGTGTGAACCGTGCTTAAGATTGAGAATATCTACAAGACCTTCAACGCCGGGACGGTGAACGAGAAGACCGCCCTCAACGGCGTATCCCTCCACCTGAAGGAAGGGGACTTTGTCACCGTCATCGGCGGCAACGGGGCGGGCAAATCCACCCTCCTCAACGCCGTGGCCGGGGTGTGGCCGGTGGACGAGGGCACCAT
The DNA here is from genome assembly GCF_012027765.1 of Pseudoflavonifractor sp. SW1122. Lineage (NCBI taxonomy): Bacteria > Bacillati > Bacillota > Clostridia > Eubacteriales > Oscillospiraceae > Pseudoflavonifractor > Pseudoflavonifractor sp. SW1122. Next base: position 7,407 of record NZ_SJOS01000071.1, read on the forward strand.
CACCATCGGCGGGGTGGACGTGACCCGTCTGCCCGAGCACAAGCGTGCCCGCTACATTGGCCGAGTGTTCCAGGACCCCATGATGGGCACCGCCGCCACCATGCAGATTGAGGAGAATCTGGCTCTGGCCGCCCGCCGGGGCAAGCGCCGCTTTCTAGGCGCCGGGATCACCAAGGCGGAGCGGGAGGAGTACCGAGAGATGCTCAAGCTGCTGGACCTGGGACTGGAGGACCGCATGACCTCCAAGGTGGGGCTGCTCTCCGGTGGCCAGCGCCAGGCCCTGACCCTTTTGATGGCCAGCCTGGTGAAACCCAAGCTGTTGCTCTTGGACGAGCACACCGCAGCTCTGGACCCCAAGACGGCGGCCAAGGTGCTCGCTGCCACCGAGACCATCGTCCAGCGGGATCACCTCACCACCCTGATGATCACCCACAACATGCGAGACGCCATTGCCCACGGCAACCGACTCATCATGATGTACGAGGGCCGGGTGGCTCTGGATATCTCCGGGGAGGAGAAGAAAAAGCTCACCGTGGAGGACCTGCTGGCCAAGTTCGGCCAGGCCACCGGGTCCGACGAGGCGGACGACAAGCTGCTGCTGGGATAAGAAAAAGGCCGCCTGTGGCATGTCCACAGGCGGTATTCTTGTAATGAAGAATGAAAAAATGAAGAATGTGCCTGCGGCACGGATTTTGGTTAGAGTGGGGCCCTGGCAGAAACCGGACGTAGGGGCGGATCATCCGCCCGGGTGGGTGCGCTGCCCTGGGTTCGGGCGGATGATATCCGCCCCTACGAGGCGCAACACCGGAAGGCTGGCAAGTGTGCAGACGAGCGAACTGGAAAAATGGCTCCCTCCGAGCCGACTTACGTCGGCCCGCCTCCCTCCCTGAGGGAGGCGTTGGGCTGGGGAATTCTTCAGGTCTCCGCCTCGTTTGAAATCCGTGCCGGAGGCACACCGCACTTATTACCTATTCACTATTACTTCTTACCTTCCAAAAATCGACCCATCGGTTTTAGGGAAGAGTGAATAGGGAAGAGAGAAAAAGTAAAAATCGACAAGCCCCTAACGGTGCTTGTCGATTTTTGGTGGAGGAGGATGGATTCGCTTTTCTGCGGAAAAGCCACGCCGGTTGCAGAGTGCCACTGGCACTCTGCTAAGAGCCGGCTTTCGAACCCACCCTCAGATGAAAAAAAGCAACCTCATTTGAGGTTGCTTTTTTTTGGTGGAGGAGGATGGATTCGAACCATCGAAGTCGAAGACAACAGATTTACAGTCTGCCCCCTTTGGCCACTTGGGTACTCCTCCATATGAAATTGTAGAAACGTGGAGCTGGTGGACGGATTCGAACCCCCGACCTGCTGATTACAAATCAGCTGCTCTACCAGCTGAGCTACACCAGCGTGTGTGGCACATCACGTTTGCAGCGAAGGTTATTATAGCAGGGGTCCCCCCTATTGTCAACATGTTTTCTCAAAAAAATCAAAGTTTTTTTCCATAGCCCCGGAACCCCCGGTCCCGGGGCTGTCATCGCCTTATTTCTCGCAGGCTCCAATGAGCTCCTTGGCGTAGGGCAGGGTGAGAATCACGTCACACAGGGTGTGCCACTCGTCCAGCTTGTGATTGCGCCGGGCATAGTAGATGTTGGCCAGCACCTCATAGTTGAGGGTGACGGTGCGCATCTGGTTGTAGCTGGAGGGGAGCAGCTGGATGAGGTCATACCAGTGGGTCTTGTCCTTGGTCTCCAGATAGCGATTGCGCACCTGCTCTAAGTAGGCGATGGTCCCGTCGAAGTGGGCCAGGGTCTCAGGGGTCATGTGGTCACAGCTGAAGTCGCTGCGCTCAAAGGCCTTGGCGTGGATTTTGTGCATGGTAGAGGTGGAGTTGGCCACGGTGCCCACCTTGTAGGTGTCAAACTCCTTCCACCAGTACATGGGGGCGGTGATGTCCATGGACACCATGATCTGACGGATGAACTTCCGGTGGTCGGTGCCGGCCGAGCACAGGCGTTGGGCCAGGCCAAGGTCGTTTTCACCCAGAATGTAGTTGCCCTGCTCGTCGTAGTAACTGTCGCTGCGGGCCCAGCTGTTCAGGGGATTGCGGGCGCCCCGCATGGCGTTTTCCAGATTCATCACACTGATATGGTCAACGGTAAGCATGAAAGAAATACCTCCTGTTAGGTATGAATTTTCTCCAGTATACCAGAACTGGGGCAAAACTGCAAGAAAGATTCCCGCCGTCCCCCGGACGGCGGGAATGAGAAGTTACACCGTTTGTTGTTCTTGGGCAATGTCGGACAGGGCATCCATGGCGCTCCAGTAGAAGGCGGATTCGCCCACCAGCTGGGTGACGCCGCCCCGGTCCATGGCGGTGCGGAAGGCGGGGCTGGCTCCGGTAAAGAAGACCCGGGTGCCGTGGGCCTGCTGGGCTTGGATGAACCGGGAGAAGGTCTGGATGCCTGTGGCGTCCACGGTGGACACGCCCCGCACCGAGAGAATCACCGAGGTGGTGTCGGAAGGCAGCTGGGCCAGGGACCGCTCCAGATACCCGGCAGAGCCGAAGAAAATGGCCCCGGAGATGTACACCACCCGCACCGAGGAGTGGCGGGGGTGATAGGACAGGTTGATGCGCTGGAGCCGCTGGGGGTCCACCTCGCTGATGGTCACCTCCACATGCTGCACGCACTTGACGGTGAAAATCACGCAGCACAGGGCCATACCCGCCACAATGGCAATGGACAGGTCAAAGAGCACGGTGCAGGCCAGGGTGACAAAGAAGGCCAGGGTGGCGCCCTTGAGCTTGTGGGAGAAGAGGTAGCGGCTGGAAAAGAATTGCAAGATGGAAACATAACACCACTGCAAGCTCCCTTGCAGTGGTGTTATGTACAAAAAGCTGAAATTAGTTGGCGTTGATGTAGTCGCCCATGATGTAGCCGATCTTGGTGCTGGAATAGCGGATCTCATACCAGTTGTCCCCGGCGTAGGAGACCACGGTGATGGAGTCGCCGTTTTTCAGGCTGGCCAGCACGTCATAGCTGGTGCCGGGGCCGGAGCGCACCCGCAGGCCGTTGGCGGCGTTCATGATGGTGCCCTTGGAGCCGTTGGGAATGTCACCGGACTCAGGAGTGGGTTCGGGCGTGGGCTCTGCGGTGGGGGCGGGGGTGACGGGAGCCGTAGACTGGCAGTACACGGTGCAGGTCACGGTCTGGCCGCCTGCGGTGGCGGTGATTACGGCCCGACGCTGGGTGCCGGAAGTGTTGACGTTGGTGACCACGCCGTCCTCGTCTACGGTGGCGCAGGTCTCATCGGAAGAGGACCAGGAGACGGTGCCCTCCCAATCGGCGGGGTCGAAGGTGACGGTGAGGGTGTGGGTCTGCTGGGGCT
>NZ_SJOS01000072.1:0-10010 GCF_012027765.1 Pseudoflavonifractor sp. SW1122
AAACTCACGGATACCAAAAAAGAAGGCCTGACCAGAGGTCAGGCCTTCTTTTTTGGAGCGAGTGACGAGGCTCGAACTCGCTACCTCCACCTTGGCAAGGTGGCGCTCTACCAGATGAGCTACACTCGCAACGACAAAGGGTATGATACCAGAAGAAAAAGCTTTTGTCAAGGGTGAAATGAAAAAAGTGTGGAGCGGCAGACACTCCTGGCGGCGGGAACGCTGCGCACCAGGGTGAGGCCCTGGAAACAGAGGCACACACTCACAGAGAAGGGGGCGCTTCCCATAGACTTGCCAAGCCATCTATGTGACCCCACCGGGGCCAGGGCCGATGGTGAGAATGACGCAGTTCCAGCCTCGTACCCCAGGGGGGTACTTAGGGGGGAACGCCCTAAGCGGGTTTTGGTTTCTTTTGCCCGCTCAAAAGAAACCCCCAGCGGGTAGCGTCCCCACCGGGCTGGGAAGCCTGAACTATGCTGTTTAGAAGGACAATCCCAGTCAGCCTTGCGGCTGACAGCTCCCTTTACACAAGGGAGCCGATGGAGGAGGGCGAGTTCACCAAGACAAGAAAAATGGAGACATACCCGAACAGGTACGTCTCCATGGGGCCCCGCAAGGCGGGGCGGCGCAGGTGCGCCGTACAAGTGTTTTCGCCTGAGGCGAAAACCTTGGCGCAGCCGGAATTGACTTCCGGCGAGCATTGAAATAACCTACGGATGCCAAATAAAAACGGCCTGACCTAAGTCAGACCGTTTTTGTTTGGAGCGAGTGACGAGGCTCGAACCCGCTTCCGTACCCACAAAAGCCCATGGCTTTTGCGGGGCCCCCAACCTCAGATTTCAAGTTAAGGTGGAGGTAGCGAGTTTCCGCACCATGGGGTCCCCGCAAGGCGGGGCGGCGCGGGTGCGCCGTACAAGTGTTTTCGCCTGGGGGCGAAAACCTTGGCGCAGGCGGAATTGACTTCCGCCGAGCATAGAAAAAACTCACGGATACCAAAAAAGAAGGTCTGACCAGAGGTCAGGCCTTCTTTTTTGGAGCGAGTGACGAGGCTCGAACTCGCTACCTCCACCTTGGCAAGGTGGCGCTCTACCAGATGAGCTACACTCGCGACAACAAAAGGAATGATACCAGATATCATCCCTTTTGTCAACACAAAATTCAAAGTTTCTCGAAAAACTTTTCCTTATTCCTCCCCGTTTTCCCGACAGGCGGGGTAGAGGGAGGTGGACCAGGTATAGCCCTGATCGGTCATCTGCTGGTCGGTGTACAGCTTCAGGGGCTGGTCCGGGTGGAGGGACTGGGCCAACAGGTGGCGATAGCCGTGGTCGGTGGCCACAATGAGCCATAGGGTGCGGATGGAGTTCTGAGAGCCCAACACCATGGTGTACTCCATCCCCGCCTCTTGCAGCAGGGCCTCCAGGCCCAGCAGCAGCCCCTGGTCGCTGGCGGGCTTGCCGGACAGGGCGTCCAGGGCGGTGAGGGAGCCGGTGGTGGAGGGAGCGGCCACGCTCTGGACCAGGCCGGTGAGCTGTTCCAGGGTGTGGGGGGTCTGGGCGGACTCCTCCAGCAGCTGGCCCGCCAGAGTCTCCAGAGACTTGGCGTATTCCTCCAGGTCCATCTGGGTGTCCGGCCAGGTGAGAGTCAGCTCCACAATGCGCTGGGCCCCGGATTCCGGATAGAGGGATGCGGAGATTTTGGGAGGCTCCAGAGCGGTCTGGGGGTTGCTGTAAAAGGCCAGCCAGAACAGGGACTCCACGGCGGCGGCATCCCCGGAGAAGTAACTCACCCGGGAGATGCTCTGGGACTGCCGGGTGGAGATGACCCGGGTCAGTTCGCCCCGCAGACCCGAAAGGCCCGCCACAGACTGGATGGAGGACACCACTTGGGCGGAGCGGGAGTAGACAATGCGCACATCCACCTCGTAGTAGGTGAGAATGCGGGTGCTGTCATACTTCATGGAGCGCACCGAGAACACCCCCAGGGGGTCCTCGGTCATGACCTCGTTGCAGGCGCGCTCCAAGTCCGACTCCACGTCCCCGGCGTAGTTGTACAGCCGCAACGTGCCGTTGGCGGAGTGCTGGTTGACGAAGTAGAGCAGGGCGTTGACCAGACCTTGATAGTTCTCCACCCGCAGGATGGAGGAGTCGTCCGTCACCGAGTAGTCCAGGTGGGTGGCGGAGGAGACGTAGCTGCGCTCCAGCATGGCGGTGCAGCCGGACAGGGTGAGGGCGGTGGCCAGGCCCAGGGCCAGCAGTCGTACTTTCATGAGTCTCCCTCCTTTGCCCCAGGTGGGGCGGCTTAGAGTCCGTCGGAGTGATACACCTGGAAGCCCTCGCCCAGCACCTCGTGGGCGTCGCAGACGATGAGGAAGGCGTTGGGGTCCAGGCCCTTCACGGCGGACTTGATGGTGGCGATTTCCCGCTGCTTGAAGGCGCACAGGAGCACCTGCTTTTCCGCCCCGGTGTAGGCGCCCTGGCCGTGGAGGATGGTGACACCCTTGTCCAGGTCCTCCACCAGGGTGCGGCGGATTTCCTCGTTGTGGTCGCTGATGATGTAGGCCACCTTGGCGGTGTCCATGCCGTAGAGCACGCCGTCCAGAGCCAGGGTGGAGATGTACAGGGCCACCAGGCCGTAGAGGGCGGTGTTGATGGTCTGGAAGGACAGGGCCACAGACACCACTACGATCAGGTCCACGGCCAGCAGCAGCTTGCCCATGGGCAGCCACTTGAATACCAGCTTGAGAAGCCGGGCGGCCAGGTCAGTGCCGCCGGTGGTGGCGCCCTGCTGGAACACAAAGCCCAGGGACAGGCCCATGAGCAGGCCGCCGAAGATACAGGCCAGCAGAGGCTCCATGGGCTGCCAGTCATACAGAGGGGTGAGAATGTCAATGAACACCGAGGAGATGAACATGGCGTACAGAGACAGCACCAGCAGCCGCCCGCCAATGAACCTCCAGCCCAGGATAAACAGGGGGATGTTGAGCACAATCACCGTCATACCCACAGGGCAGGCGGGGATGAAGTGGTTGATGATCTGAGCCACGCCGGTGATGCCGCCGAAGGCAATGTTGTTGGGGGCAAAGCACCACACAAAGCCCAGGGCGTAGATGGCGGAGGCGAAGGTGATGACCAGAATGGCCCACAGATTTTTCTTTACATTCATAGCTTCTCCTTGTTACAGCAGAGACAGCTGCGTCTCGCCACGGTCCTCTTCCTTTAGCAGTGCACCGGCAATGGGCAGGGAGCGGGCCCGGTACCGGGGGGCGTTGACAATGGTGGTTTCGCTCAGGGGCTTGGCCCACTCCACCTTGTACTTGGGTTTCAGGGTCATGATGTTCACACCCTGGGTGGAGCGGGTGGACTTGGGGGTGAGGGAGGCGGTGTGGAACACCACGCAGCGCCCCTCGGTGGAGCATACCGCCATTTCGGTGTCCTCGCTGAGTACCAGGGCGGACACCAGGGGGGACTTGTCCGAGTAGGCGGTGGTAAGCTTTTTCCGCCGGGTCTGGGTCTGGTAGGCCCCCAGCTCCACCCGGGCGGCCTTGCCGTTTTCAAAGAAAAAGAGCAGGTGGGCGGAGTAGTCGCCGGGACAGCAGGCCCACACCACCTTTTCCTCTGGGTCCATGCCCAGCTTGGTGGGCAGGTAGTCCCCCAACAGGCTGGCCTTGGAGTCGTCGAAGTCGGACAGGCGGGTCTTGTAGCACTGCTGGCGGTCGGTGAACACCAGCAGCTCGTCCCGGTTGCTCCCCTCCCAGTGCAGGTAGGGGCCGTCCCCCTCCTTGTACTTCTGCTCTCCGCTCATGCGCAGAGACTGGGGGGTGATCTTCTTAAAATACCCCTCTTGGGAGAGAAAGACGTGGACGGGATAGTCCGGGGCCTCCTGAGCGGCGGCCTTTTCGGCGGAGAGGTTTTCGTACTCGTAGATGATCTCGGTGCGCCGGGGAGTGTCGTGCTTCTTCTTCACCTGCTGCAGCTCGGTGATGATGACCTTCTGAATCCGCTTGGGGGAGTTCATCAGGTCCTGCAAGTCCGCAATCTCCTCTTCCAGGGTGGAGACCTCCTCCACCCGCTTGAGGATGTACTCCTTGTTGATGTTGCGCAGCCGAATGTCTGCCACATACTCGGCCTGAATCTGGTCGATGCCGAACCCGATCATCAGGTTGGGCACCACCTCCGCCTCCTCCTCCGTCTCCCGGATGATGGCGATGGCCTTGTCGATGTCCAGCAGAATCTGCTTCAAACCCCGGAGCAGGTGCAGCTTATCCTCTTTCTTCTTGCAGATGTGGTAGGTGCGGCGGCGCACGCAGTCCATCCGCCACGCCGTCCACTCGTCCAGAATCTCGCCCACCCCCATCACCCGGGGCATGCCCGCAATGAGGATGTTGAAGTTGCAGGAGAAGCTGTCTTGCAGGGGGGTAAGGGAGAAGAGCTTGGCCATGAGCTTGTCCGGGTCGGTGCCACGCTTGAGGTCAATGGCGATTTTCAGGCCGTCCAGGCCCGTCTCGTCTCGCATGTCCGAAATTTCCCGGATTTTCCCCGCCTTGATGAGCTCGGCCACCTTGTCAATGATGGCCTCCACGGTGGTGGAGTAGGGGATTTCGGTGACTTCAATGAGGTTTTCGCTCTTGGAGTAGTTCCACTTGGCCCGCAGTTTTACGCTGCCCCGGCCGGTGCGGTAGATGTCCTCCAGGGCCTTCTGGTCGTAGAGCAGCTGGCCCCCGGTGGAGAAGTCCGGGGCCTTCAAAATGGCCAGCAGGTCCGCCTCCGGGTTCTTCATCCGGGCGATGGCGGCCTCGCACACCTCGCCCAGGTTGAATCCGCACAGGTTGGAGGCCATGCCCACGGCGATACCTTGGTTGGCCGCCACCAGCACGTTGGGGAAGGTGGTGGGCAGCAGGGTGGGCTCTTGGAGCTTGCCGTCGTAGTTGGGCACAAAGTCCACGGCGTCCTGGTCAATGTCCCGGAACAGCTCCTGACAGATGGCGTCCAGCCGTACCTCGGTGTATCGGGAGGCGGCCCAGGCCATGTCCCGGGAGTACACCTTGCCGAAGTTACCCTTGGAGTCCACCAGGGGGTGGAGCAGGGCCCCGTAGCCCCGGGACAGGCGCACCATGGTGTCGTAGATGGCGGCGTCGCCGTGGGGATTGAGCTTCATGGTGGCGCCCACCACGTTGGCGCTCTTGGTGCGGGGGCCCGAGAGCAGCTTCATCTGGTACATGGTGTACAGCAGCTTTCGGTGGCTGGGCTTGAAGCCGTCGATTTCCGGGATGGCCCGGGAGACGATCACCGACATGGCGTAGGGCATGTAGTTCAGCTCCAGGGTCTGGGTGATGGGCTGCTCCAGCACCTGGGCGTGGAGTCCCATGACGTTGGGGTTTGTCTTCTTCTTTGCCCCCTCTGCGGGGGACTTCTTCTTAGCCATGTAATTCCGTCCTTATCATGATACTGGTTGCTGGCTTTGTGAGAAAAGCCTCGCAGAGTTCGCACCCGCAGGTGCGAAAAATTGAAATCTATGTTTCGCCAGGACATGCGCATGGCGAAACATACTTCTCGCCCTGCAAGTGTGGATTTTGTCTGTCTCAGACAAAATATGCGCGCAGCAGGGTGCAATCTTTACCGTCGGAAAAGGCTTTGCCTTTTTCGGCGAATCAGGATATATCGGCCATATCCAGGTATTTATAGCCGTTTTCCGCAATGTGATCTTTGCGGCCCTGGAGGTTGTCCCCCAGCAGCAGGTCGAAGACCTGGGCGGTGCGCTCCACGTCCTCAGGCATGACCTTGATGAGCCGCCGGGTGTCCGGGCTCATGGTGGTCAGCCACATCATGTCCGGCTCGTTCTCACCAAGACCCTTGGAGCGCTGCAAGTCGTACTTCTTCTTCTCAGCGTCCAGCTGCTGGCAGATCTCCGCCTTCTCCCGGTCGGAGTAGGCAAACCAGGTCTTTTCTTTGCAGGTAATCTCGTACAGGGGAGACTCGGCGATGAACACATACCCCTCTTGAATCAGGGTGGGGGTAAGGCGGTAGAGCATGGTGAGGATGAGGGTGCGAATCTGGAATCCGTCCACGTCGCCATCGGTACAGATGATGATCTTGTTCCACCGCAGGGCGGACAGGTCGAAGGCGGACAGGTCCTTGACGTGCTTGTCCTTGACCTCCACGCCGCAGCCCATGACCTTCAAAAGGTCGGTGATGATCTCACTTTTGAAGATTTTGGCGTAATCGGCCTTCAAACAGTTGAGAATCTTACCACGCACGGGCATGATGCCCTGGAACTCAGCGTCTCGGCTGAGCTTACAGGCGCCCAGAGCGGAGTCGCCCTCCACGATATACAGTTCCCGGCGGGACACGTCCTTGGTGCGGCAGTCCACGAACTTCTGCACCCGGTTGGAGATGTCCACCGAGCCGGACAGCTTCTTTTTGATGCCCAGGCGGGTCTTTTCGGCGGTCTCCCGGGAGCGCTTGTTGATGAGCACCTGTCCGGCGATCTTCTCGGCGTCAAAGGGGTTCTCGATGAAGTAGACCTCCAGCTGGGAGCGGAGGAACTCGGTCATGGCCTCCTGGACGAACTTGTTGGTGATGGCCTTTTTGGTCTGGTTCTCGTAGCTGGTCTGGGTGGAGAAGTTGTTGCTCACCAGCACCAGGCAGTCCTGAATGTCCGCCCAGGTGATCTTAGACTCGCTCTTTTGGTACTTGCCGTTTTGCTTGAGCCAGGAATCAATGGCGGAGACAAAGGCGGAGCGCATGGCCTTCTCCGGGGCGCCGCCGTACTCCAGCCAGGAGGAGTTGTGGTAGTGCTCCACCAGATTCACCGTGTTGGAGAAGCAGAAGGACACAGACAGCTTTACCTTATAATCTGCCTTGTCCGCCCGGTCCCGACCCTTCCGTTCGGTCTGCCAGAACACCGGGGGGGTAAGGGACTGATCTCCCACCAGCTCGGTGACGTAGTCGATGATGCCGTTTTCGTACTTGAAGTCGGTGGTCTCAAAGCGGTTGGCCCCGATCTGGTTGCGCAGCCGGAAGGTGACCGGGGCGTTGACCACCGCCTGACGCTTCAAGGTGTCGGTGTAGTACTCCAGGGGGATGTCGATGTCGGTGAACACGTCCAGGTCGGGCAGCCACCGGAACTTGGAGCCGGTCTTTTTCCGGTCGGCGGGCTCTTTGATCATTTCGCCCACCAGTTCGCCCCGCTCAAAGTGGAGGGTGTACTTAAAGCCGTCCCGGTAGATGGTGGCGTCAAAGTAGCGGGAGGCGTACTGGGTGGCGCAGGAGCCCAGGCCGTTGAGTCCCAGGGAGTACTCGTAGTTGTCCCCGTCCCCGTTTTTGTACTTGCCGCCGGCGTACAGCTCGCAGAACACCAGCTCCCAGTTGTACTTGCCCTCCGCCTCGTTCCAGTCCACGGGGCAGCCCCGGCCGAAGTCCTCCACCTCAATGGAGTGGTCCTGGTAGCGGGTGACAATGATCTGGCTGCCGTGGCCCTCTCGTGCCTCGTCGATGGCGTTGGAGAGAATCTCGAACACGGCGTGCTGGCAGCCGTCCAGTCCGTCGGAGCCGAAGATGACGCCGGGGCGCTTGCGCACCCGGTCCGGACCCTTCAGGGAAGATATGGATTGGTTGTCATATGTTGTCTTTACACTGGCTTTTGCCATAGTTGCACCTACTTTTGTATGAGCATATCATTTCATTTTAATTATAGCGCAAGGTTTGGCCCCCGTCAAGGAAGCGGCTTTGCCGCTTCCACTTCTTCACTTTTCACTCTTCACTCTTCACTGGTTCGCCCGTAGGAGTGCAAACAAAACCGCCGCAGCGCTGTGGCTGCGGCGGTTGGAAATGCGTGCATGTTACCGATTTGCTTAGGGGAGGGGATACTGGGCCAGGTACTCCTGGTACAGCTCTTTAAATTCGGGGTCGCTGCGCAGGTCATCCAGGTACTGGTGGGTGTCGTAGCTGTCGTGGTGCAGCTCGATGATGGCGGCAGCCACGTTGGAGCAGTGGTCGGAGATGCGGGCGCAGTCGCCCAGCACGTCGGTGAAGAGCATACCCTGCTCCACACGGCAGGCCCCGTCCTGGAGACGCTTGATGTGGCGGGCCTTCATGTTGGAGCACAGGTGGTCCACCACCTGCTCCATGGGCTCCACCTTCCGGGCCCGCTTGCTGTCGTCGTCGGCGAAGCTCTTGGCGGTCTCCTTGGTGACGGCGGTGACGGCCTTGGCCAGCACCTGCAGCTCCTCCTTGGCGTCCCCGGAGAGCTGATTGTGCTTGTTGTGCATCCGCTGGGCGGAGATCTGGATGCTCTTGGCGTGGTCGCTGATGCGCTCCAGATCGCTGATGGAGTGCAGCAGCAGGGACACGGCGCGGCTGTCATCCACAGACAGGGTCTTGGTGGACAGTTTTACCAGGTAGGAGCCAATCTGGTCCTCGTACTGGTCCAGCTGATCCTCCACCTCGCACACCAGCTTGGCGTCCTCCTCGTTGTAGGAGGTGATGAGGCCCAGGGCACGCTGGACGGAGGTGCTGGCCAGGTTGGCCATGCCGATGGCCAGCTTGTTGCACTGCTCCAGAGCGATGGGAGGAGTGACCAGCAGGCGCTCGTCCAACAGCATGACCTCGGGCTCCTTGGCCTCTTCCTTGATGGTGGCGCAGGCCAGCTTCACCAGCAGCTTGTTGAAGGGCAGCAGGGCCAGGGTGCACACCACGTTGAACACCGTGTGGACCACGGCGATATAGAACTCGTTGATGCTGTCGTTGAGGAAGGGCATGGGGATGAAGACTTGCAGGATAAAGAACAAAATGAGGAAGGTAATGGTACCAATGACGTTGAAATACAGATGAATGAGGGCAGCCCGACGGGCGTTCTTGTTGGCGCCCACCGAGGAGAGCATGGCGGTGACGGTGGTGCCGATGTTCTGGCCCAGGATGATGGGGATGGCGGAGCCAAAGGTCACCACACCCGTGGAGGCCAGGGCCTGCAGGATACCCACAGAGGCAGAGGAGGACTGGATGATGGCGGTGAGAGCCGCGCCAGCCAGCACGCCCAGAATGGGGTTGGAGAACATCAGCAGGATGTTGGTGAACTCAGGCACGTCCTTCAGACCGGCTACAGCCCCGGACATGGTGTCCATGCCGAACATGAGAGTGGCAAAGCCCAGCAGAATGGCGCCGATGTCCCGCTTGCGGTTGTCCTTGAGGAACACATACAGCACCACGCCGATGACGGCCAGAATGGGGGAGAAGGAGGTGGGCTTGAGCAGCTGGATAAAGAAGCTGTCGCCCTGAATGCCGGACAGGGACAGAATCCAGGCCGTCACCGTGGTGCCCACGTTGGCACCCATGATGATACCCACGGCCTGATTGAGCTTCATCACACCGGAGTTGACGAAGCCCACCACCATCACCGTGGTGGCAGAGGAGGACTGAATGATGGCGGTGACCACCAGGCCCAGGAAGAAGCCTTTGATGGGGCTGGAGGTGAGCCGCTCCAGGATGGTTTTGAGCTTGTTGCCCGCTGCTCGCTCCAGTCCATCGCCCATAATGGACATACCAAAGAGGAACAGGGACAGGCCGCCCAACATCGTCAGGACGTCGAATAAATCCATAGTCGCATACCTCAATCTTTTTCTTCAAATTTGGACATAACTGGTCATAGTATAACATACACGTAAACGGAGTGTAAAGAGTGTGTGTCCCAAAAATCTGATACCAGAGCCGCCACTCCTTTCCGTATTATAACCACACCACCAGCAGAGGAATAATTTTTTTGCTTTTCGCTTAAACTGGGAGAGAATCTGGAACAAAAAACCAAAGGAGGATGCCCTATGACGGTGGGAAGAAAACGGGGGAGGAATGTCAGGCTGGAGGAGCGCCGGTGCCTGATGGAGGGGGTGGCCCAGACCCGGGTGCAGCTCAACCAGGCCTATGCCCAGTTCAATTTGCACTCGGACCCGGACCTGGTGGACGCCTGTGTGTATGAGATCAACGCCCTGCGCAGCCGCTACTCCTACCTGGTGCGCCAGG
>NZ_SJOS01000073.1:0-9352 GCF_012027765.1 Pseudoflavonifractor sp. SW1122
TCTTGGGTGTATCCGGCCAAAAACTGCCGGGTGCGCTCCTCTTGGGGGTTCTCGATGACCTGTCGGGCGGGGCCTCGCTCCACAATGAGGCCCCCATCCATGAACATCACCTCGTCGGCCACGTCCCGGGCGAAGGCCATCTCGTGGGTGACGATGATCATGGTGGTCTTCTGTTCCACCAGGCCCCGGATGACCCGCAACACCTCTCCGGTGAGCTCCGGGTCCAGGGCAGAGGTGGGCTCGTCAAAGCACAGGATATCCGGTTTCAGGGCCAGGGCTCGGGCGATGGCCACCCGCTGCTGCTGGCCGCCGGAGAGCTGGCTGGGGTAGTGGCTTGCCCGCTGCTCCAGGCCCATTTTGGTGAGCAGTTCCAGGCCCTCCTGCTGAATCTCCTCCAAAATGGCCTTTTTGTTGGCCTTGAAGTCGGGCCGCTCCCGGGCCAGCAGCTCCTTGGCCAGGGTCACGTTTTTCAGGGCTGTATACTGGGGAAACAGGTTGAAGGACTGAAACACCATGCCGAAGTGGAGGCGTTTTTTGCGAATTTCGGCATCGGTCTGGCTGCGGCGGTTGGCGGCGTCAAAGATGACGTTGCCTCCCACCGAGATGGTGCCCTGATCCGGGGTCTCCAGGAAGTTCAGGCACCGCAGCAGGGTGGTCTTGCCGCTGCCCGAGGAGCCGATGATGGCCAGGGCCTTGCCCTTCTCCAAATCAAAGCTGATATCCTCCAGCACCCGGGTGGACCCAAAGTGTTTTTCCAGGTTATTTACCTCTAAGATTGCCATATGTCACACCCGCCTTTTCAGGAGAAATAGTCCAGCTTCTTTTCCAGCCGACCCAGCAGCAGGGTGAGCAGGCCGTTGAAGACCAGGTAGTACACGCCGGTGAAGAACAGGGGCCACAGCAGGCCACGGTAGCCGTGGGAGCTTTTCAGGAAGGCCTCGCCGGCCCACAGCAGCTCTTGCAGGGAGATGACGCCGGCCAGAGCGGTGTCCTTTAACAGGGTGATGACCTCGTTGGACATGGGGGGCACGATGCGCTTGATCATTTGCAGCAGAGTGACGTGGAAGAAAATCTGGCCCCTGGTCATGCCCAGTACCTGCCCCGCCTCTTGCTGTCCCTTGGGGACACCCTGAATGCCGCCTCGGTAGATTTCCGAGAAGTAACAGGCGTAGTTGAGAATGAAGGTGACACTGGCGGCGATAAACCGTCCGGAATCGCCAGCGGGCCAGGGGTTTTCGAAACCGGGAATCATGCCCGGGACGTAGAAGATGACGAACAGCTGGAGCATCAGCGGGGTGCCCCGGATGACCCACACCACAAACCGGCACAGCCACCGCAGGGGGGGAAAGCGGTTCATGGACCCCCAGCAGATGATTAATCCCAGGGGAAGCGCCCCCAATAGGGTGACGAAAAATAGTTTGAGCGTCTGGACAAAGCCCTCGTTCAGCGCTCCAATGACGGTTGCAAACATGTCAATACCACCTTAATATGCTTCTCAAAAATGCTTGCATTTTTGAGAGAAAGTGCAGCCCGCTGCATGCACCCTTGGGTCAAAGGGCGACCCAAGGCCACACTGGCGGGCTGAGAAGTGTTTTTTCCGATGCGCATGTCCCCGGAAAAAACAGATTTCAATTTATTTTCCCGCCCCTCGGCGGGAAAACTCTGCCGAGGGCTTATGATCCTGCAAAATAATCTGAATATCTTACATGGAATTTGCTTTTTCATGATCTGACCGAAGGCAGAGCATCCGCTCTGCCTTCGGTTGTGTCCGTGTTATGGCTGTTCCACCAATTTCTCGGCGATGCCGTACTTCTCCGCCACCTTCTGCATGGTGCCGTCGGCGTACTTCTCAGCGAAGAACTCGTTGAGCTTTTCCGCCAGGTCGGAGCCCTTGCGGAAGCCCACGCCGTACTGCTCGTCGGCCAGAGACACGGTGTAGGTGAGATTTTCATAGCTGGTGCCCTCGCCCGTGGAGGCCACGGCCATGAGATAGTCGATGATGGCCGCATCCGAGGTGCCGGAGGCCACCTCCAGCAGAGTGTTGGCCTGACTCTTGGCGGGGGTGTAGTTGAGAGAGTAGGCCTCCGCCTGCTCCATGCCTGCCGACCCGCTTTCCACGGAGAAGCTCAGGTCCTTGATGCTGTCCACGGTCTGGTACTTGTCCGCCTGGTCAGCCTTGACCACCACCACCTGGGCGTTGTTGAAGTAGGGGTTGGAGCACTCCATGGCCTCCTTCACGTCCTCGGTGAGGGTCATGCCGTTCCATGCCACGTCAATGGTCTTGCCGTCCAGCTCCATGATCTTGCTGTCCCAGTCGATGAGCTGGAACTCCACTTCCACCCCCAGGCTCTCGGCAAAGAGGGTGGCCATGTCGGCGTCAAAGCCCACCCAGTTGCCATTCTCGTCCTGATAGTCCATGGGCTCAAACTCGGTGATGCCCACCACCAGGGTGCCCTTGTCCTGGACATAGGCCAAATCGCTGGTGGGTTCGGTGTTTTTCGCGTCTTTTCCGCTGCAAGCGGCCAGGCTCAGCCCCATGGCCAGGGCCAGCGCCAGAGAAATCATCTGTTTCATATCCTCATATCCTCCTCATCGGGGCCCTCCTGTGGGTGGAGGAGCCAGTGACGGTATTTTAGCACAGTAATGAGATAATGTAAAGAGGTAAAAAAGAAAAGTTGTCCCCGGCGGAAGGACAGTTCCGCCGGGGACGCACAGATGTACACAAATTAACCGTTGCCGGTGGGGATGAAGGGGCGGATGGCCATGGCCACATTGGAGATGGGCATGGTCTGGAGCCACACTTTGCCGGGGCCGGTGAGCAGGGTGTTGAAGAGACCCTCGCCGCCCAGGAACTTGTTTTTCAGACCGGGCACCTGCTGGATGTCCATGGTGACGGTGGGGGAGAAGCCGGCCACGTTGCCGGTGTCCACCACGATTTGCTGCCCCGGTGCCAGGTCGTACTCGATGAGCTCGCCGTCAATTTCCGCAAAGGCCACCCCGCGCCCGGACAGGCGCTGCATGATAAAGCCCTCGCCGCCGAAAAAGCCCGCCCCCAGCTTGCGGCTGAAGTGGATGGACAGGTCCACCGTGGACTCCGCGGCCAAGAAGGCGTTTTTCTGCAAGATCATCTCCTGGCCGGGCCCGATGTTCAGGGGCATGATCTTGCCGGGGAAGCTGGAGCCGAAGGCGATCATGCCCTGGCCCCGGGCGGTGTAGATGTTCTGGAACATGCTCTCTCCTGAGAAGGCCCGGGAAAACATCTTGCCCAGACCGCCCCCGGAGGTCTCCATGGCCATGTTGGGGCTCATCCACACCATGGAGCCCCGCTCGGTGATCATTTGCTCCCGGTCCTGCAAGTGGCAGATGACCACGGGAAATGCACCGCCGGTAATTTCGTATCTCATAGAAACCCTCCCTTTTTGTATCTAGGATATGATTATCATACCTGTGGGACAAGGGGGCTGTCAAGGGCAGAAAAAGTCCTTTACAAACCCAGATAAGTGGGCTATAATCTCCTGTGGGAATGAAGTTCTCCCACGGGCAACCGAAACCGCTGTGTTCAGCTGATGACTTCTGTGATTTATTTTGGTCACAGGGGGCATTGGCTTTTTTTGTGGCCGCAAGGAGGAAACAAACATGTTAACATCCCTGGCACTCATATTCCTGGTGGGCCTATCCATGGCGGCCATCGTCCAGCAGCTCAAGCTGCCCCGCATCATCGGTATGCTCATCACCGGCATTGTGGTGGGCCCCTATGTGCTCAATTGGCTGGACCCGTCCATTCTGTCCATCTCGGCGGAATTGCGCCAGATGGCCCTCATCATCATCTTGCTCAAGGCGGGCCTGTCGCTCAACCTGTCCGACCTGAAAAAGGTGGGCCGTCCGGCGGTGATGATGTCCTTTGTCCCTGCCAGCTTTGAGATTTTGGGCTACGTGCTGGTGGCCCCCCACCTGCTGGGCATCAACATCATGGAGGCTGCCGTCATGGGCGCCGTGCTGGGGGCGGTGTCCCCGGCGGTGGTGGTGCCCCGGATGGTGCAGCTGATGGAGACGGGGTACGGCACCAAAAAGGGCATCCCCCAGATGATTCTGGCCGGAGCCTCCTGTGACGATATCTTTGTCATCGTCCTCTTTACCACCCTTACCGGCATGGCCCAGGGTGGCAACCCCCAGCTTATGGACTTTGTCAACATTCCCGTGTCCATCGTCCTGGGCGTGGCCCTGGGCGCTGTGGTGGGGTGGCTCCTCAGCCGCTTTTTCGAGACCGCCTACGCCCACCAGCACTGTGTGCGCAACAGCACCAAGGTCATCATCGTCCTGGGTGTGTCCTTCACCCTCATGGCAGTGGAGACCTGGCTGGAGGGCATCGTGTCGGTGTCCGGTCTGCTGGCCGTGGTGAGCATGGCCTGCGTGCTGAAAATCAAGAGCCCTGCCTTTGTCTCCAAGCGCCTGTCTGAGAAGTTCGGCAAGCTGTGGATTGCCGCTGAGGTCATCCTCTTCGTGTTGGTGGGCGCCGCTGTGGATATCCGCTACACCATGAGCGCCGGAGGTGCTGCTGTGCTCATGATTCTGTGCGCCCTGGTGTTCCGGGCCGTGGGTGTGTGTCTGTGCGTGGCGGGCACCAAGCTCACCCGCAAAGAGCGCCTGTTCTGCGTCATCGCCTACCTGCCCAAGGCCACGGTGCAGGCCGCCATCGGCTCGGTGCCCCTGGCCATGGGCCTGCCCTGCGGACAGATCGTGCTGTCTGTGGCGGTGCTGGGCATCCTCATCACCGCACCCCTGGGGGCCATTGGGATGGACGCCACCTACCGGAAGCTGCTGACCCGGGAGAACTTGGAAGAATAAGAGTACAAACGAGGTGTTTTCATGGAACCCATCGCCCACATTCATACGGATTTCACCAGTAAATTCGGCGTACCCCGCCAGGCGGGGCTGGTGCGTGAGCTGCAAGCCACCATTGTCTTTGCCCCGGAGTATCGCAACCCGGAGGCGCTGCGGGGCTTAGACGGCTTCTCTCACCTGTGGCTCATCTGGGAGTTCTCCCAGTGTGTGGGCAAGCCCTGGTCTCCCACGGTGCGCCCGCCCCGGCTGGGGGGCAACGCCCGTATGGGGGTGTTTGCCACCCGGTCCCCCTTCCGGCCCAACCCCATCGGCCTGTCCTGCGTGGAGCTGGTGGGGGTGGAGGAGCACACGCCCCAGGGCCCGGTGATTTACGTGGCGGGGGCGGACCTCATGGACGGCACCCCCATCTATGACATCAAGCCCTATGTGCCCTATGCCGACTGCCACCCGGAGGCAGTGGGGGGCTTTGCCCAGGACGCCCCGGAGCAAAAGCTGAAGGTGGAGATTCCACCCCATCTGCTCTGCCTCATCCCCGAGGGGAAGCGGGAGGCCCTGGCTGGAGTGCTGGCCCAGGACCCCCGGCCCCCCTACCAGCGGGACAGCCAGCGGGTGTACGGCTTCGGCTTTGGCGGGCTGGAGGTGCACTTCACCGTGGACAACGGCGTAGCTCGCATCGTGGACATCCACGGGTGAGGGGGACGCTGGTATGGACATGATACGCACCACGGAAGCCCTAACATTCCAGGACTTCCTCCGCTACCCTGATATTCGGGTGGAGGAGGGGGAGTTTGCCTTTGTCACCGGGCGCAGCGGGGCGGGGAAGAGCACCTATCTGCGGCTGCTCAATGGGTCCATTCCCGCCGACCCGGGCTGTATTTTCTACCGGGGCATCCCCCTGGAGGAGTACCAGATCTTGCCCTATCGCCGTCAAGTGCTGCTGGTGCCCCAGGCGGTGTACCTCATTCCGGGCACCATTTTGGAGAATTTCCACTTCTACTACGACGCCCGGCGGCAGCAGCGAATCGACGGGGAGCGGGCGGCGGAGTTTTTGCGCCGCTGCTGCCTGGACTTCCCGGTGGATACCTCCTGTGACACCCTGTCCGGGGGAGAGCGGCAGCGGGTGTTTTTGGCTATTTTCCTCTCCCTGGCCACCGATGTGATCTTGCTGGACGAGCCCACGGCGGCCTTGGATGAGGCCACCGCCCGGCAGGTGCTGGCAAATATTAAGGACCATTGCAAGCAGCAGGGGCTCACCGCCCTGTGTGTCTGCCACAGCCCCAAGCTGGTGGAGATCTTTGCCGACCGGGTGATTGAGGTGGGAGGCGCGCAATGAACGGGATTATTCAACTGCAAATCGGACAGTTTTTGCTCATCTATCTGCTGCTTCTGGTGGTACTGGTGGTGATGCGGGTGTGCCGCATCGACCAGACCCGTCTGCTGGTGGTGTCCAGCATGAAGATGACGGTGCAGCTCATTTTAGCGGGGCTCATCCTCACCTACATCTTTGAGCACCCCCACCCCCTGTTTGTGGTGGCCTACCTGGGGGCCATGACGGGCTTTTCCATCCACCGGGTGCTGAGCAAGAACCGGGACTTGAATCCCCGGTTCCGCCTGGTCACCGGGCTATCCATCGCCGGGGCGGGGCTGTGTGTGTTGGCCTACTTTGTGGCGGTGGTGGTGGGTGAGGGCCTCTTTAACCCCCAATATGTCATCCCCATCGGGGGCATGGTCATGGGCAACACCATGACCGGGGTGTCCCTGGGGGTGAAGACCTTCCGGGAGTCCATCCACGACCAGCGCAGCAAGATTGAGGCCCTGGTGTGCGTGGGGGCCTCGGCGGAGGACATTTTGCTGCCCTTTGTTCGTCAGGCCCTGGAGACCGCCATGCTGCCCACCCTCAACTCCATGGTGGGTATGGGCATTGTCTCCCTGCCCGGGATGATGACCGGCCAGATTCTGGCGGGTACCCTGCCCATGACCTCCATCCTCTATCAGATCGCCATTATGATCGCCATCTGTACCGCCGTCACCTGTGCCTGTTTTGGCACGCTGTACTTCGGCAGCAAGACGCTGTACGACAAGAAGCGGCAGATCATTCAACTGTAAAAACGCTAAAACACCCAGAGTATACCGCAAGTACGGTATACTCTGGGTGTTTTTGAACTAGCTAGCTAAGATTAGCAAAATGTTTTTGCAAAATCATGAGAATTAAGCAAAATGATTTAGCTTATTTTTAAATTAAACAAAATATTTTGTAAAGTTATAAAAAATAAACAAACTGACTTTGCATTTGTAATTTGTGGAGCGGGGGACAAGACACAAAGCGGGGATAAAAATAGACGATACAGAATGGAAATTGTATCGTCTGTTTTTAACTACTTTTGTAAGCCTTTGGCCAGGGCAATGAGGAGGTCAAGTTGTTCGTTAGACTACCCTTTTGCAATGGTGTATAGCTCAGAGGCTTTGGTGGGATTCTGTGTCTCCGTATCGAATAGCTCCTTGGGGGTAATGCCCAAGTAGTCACAGATATAAAAAAATCCAATGAGAGAAGGCATGGATTTTCCAGTCTCAATGTTATTGATGTAGCCGGGATTTTGCCCCATGGATAGGCTCATATCACGAGCGGAAACGCCTTTGCCTGTTCGGAGTTTGGCTAAACGCAGGGAAAATTCTTGTTCCGTCATGTAATCATCACCATGCCCACGAAAATGGGAGCAGCACTCAGTTCGAATGAAAGAGAAGCAGGCACTCATCAATGATATTTTCGATGTGTTGAAGCTGAGATGGCGTAAGCTTTTCCAACTTGCGGGAGAGCAACAGGAGGTCTTTGTCAATTACGTCCCCTGTGAGCAGGTAATCCGCACTGACACCCAGGGCAGAGGAGATTTTTAAAAGATTTTCCGGCCTCATGGCCCGTTTGCCTGCCTCTGCATAGGACACAAACTGAGTGGTCATATCGCCCTTTTCTGCCAGGGCTTCTTGTGTCAGACCCAGCTGCTTGCGGCGTTCTGTGATGCGATGACCAATTTCTTTCAAACACAAATCGTTGTCAGACACCATCTCACCTCCTTCTCATATTGTTAAATTATATCAACAAGATGAAAAATTATAAGCGCAAGTTGTTGACTTAAATCCACAATGCGATATAATAGAACAAGTAAAAACCCATTTGTGAGGCGGGGGTGTTTCCGCTCACAAATGGGGTGATACGAGAAGGAGTTATCTCTGTAAGCCTTTTGCCAGGGCAATGAGGTGGTCTAGCTGTTCAGGCTCCAAGGTTTTGGCCACTTCCAAGAGCTCCGAGGCTTTGGAGGGGGCGGTGGTCTGGGTGTCGAAGAAGTCCCTTGGGGAAATCCCCAGATAGTCGCAGATGTAGAAAAATGCCGCCATAGATGGCAAATTAACACCATTTTCGATGTTGCTGATATATCCGGAACTTTGTCCGATGGAAAGACTCATATCTCTGGCAGACACGCCTTTTTGTACCCGAAGTTGGGTCAGCCGTTTGATAAATTCCTCTTTCTCCACAGTCTCCACCACCTTTTGTATGATTGTACTATATGGTATAGGAAAAATTATATAGTTCAATCATTGATTTGCGCCCGTGTAACTACTATAACTAGATAAACAATAATTAATATATAATTAGAATAGATGTGAGAGATATGAGAGAACAGACCGCTTGTTTTACCGGACACCGTACCATCCCGCCCCAGCAGTTGGAAGCTCTGGCCCAGCGGCTGCGGGCGGCGGTGGAGGATGCCATTGGCCGGGGCTACCGCTACTTTGGGGCGGGGGGTGCCTTGGGATTTGACACGCTGGCGGCCCAGACGGTGTTGGAGTTGAAAAGAGACCACCCCCACATCCGCCTCATTTTGGTGCTGCCCTGTCTGTCTCAGGCAGAGCGGTGGAGCAGAGAACAGCAGCAGACCTATGAGGCCATCAAGGCCCAGGCGGACAAGGTGGTGTACACGTCCCAAGGGTACCACCGGGGATGTATGCACGTGCGCAACCGCCATCTGGTGGACCACAGCAGTCTGTGCATCAGCTACCTCACCCAGCCCACGGGCGGGACGGCGTACACGGTGGACTATGCCACGGCCCAGGGGCTGGAGGTGGTGAACCTGGGGGACACACCATGATAAAAAGCACACGCTGAAACGCTCAGCGTGTGCTTTTTCTATGCCAGAGCCCCCAGAGCCAAGAACATGAGGGACAGCACCAGCAGGATGGCCAACAGCTTCCAGATGAACTTTAAAAACGCCCCATAGGGCACATGGCCCAGGGCCAGGGCCCCCATCACCACCGCACTGGTGGGGGTGATGAGGTTGATAAGCCCCGAGGCAGTCTGAAAGGCGGTGATGACCACCTCCCGCCCCACCCCCGCAAAGTCCGCCAGAGGGGCCATAATGGGCATGGACAGGGTGGCCAGCCCCGAGGAGGAGGGGATGAGGAAGGACAGGGGCAGGGACAAAAGCCGGCTCTTATGCACATCTGACGCTGCCGGCGG
>NZ_SJOS01000074.1:0-9343 GCF_012027765.1 Pseudoflavonifractor sp. SW1122
GAATGCAGGCAGCTTGCTGAAAGTCACATTGTTCAGTTTTGAGGGTGCGGAAAACCCTGACAAGCACCTTTAGCTCAGTTGGTAGAGCACCTGACTCTTAATCAGGGTGTCCAGGGTTCGAGTCCCTGAAGGTGTACCACTCCCACTTGAGTGTGTGATGCACCCAAGTGGGAACCGTAGTCGGTGCTGATTGCAGTGAGGGTCCACCCGTACCCATTCCGAACACGGCAGTTAAGCTCACTTGCACCGAAAATACTTGGCTGGCGACGGCCCGGGAAGATAGGTAGTGCCGACACGAAGAGGACGATCGTTTGATCGTCCTCTTTTCCTTTTTCGTGGCTTTGACAGTTGAGCGCCATGCTGCGCAATGAGACGAAATGAAGATGTAACGAGAAGAGCTATAAATAGACAACAGACGCCCCTCGATGGCTGAGACCATCGAGGGGCGTCTGTACCGTATTAGGGAAGGAAGGGATCAGCTGCGCTTTTTCCGAGCGGTGGCCAGAGAGGCCAAGACGACGGCAGAGGCGGCAGTCAGAGCGATCCAGAGGTCCATCACATGGGTATCTCCCGTGGCAGGCACCTTATCGTCCTGAGCGGGCTTCTGGGTGGCATCAGGGGCCTTGCTGGCCTCCGGGGTGTCGGTGGCGGGGGTATCGCTGGGTTCAGCTGCGCCGTCGGCGGTAAGGCCGTGGATGGCGGCGGTGAGCTTGTCCACCATGGCGTCCACCTGGGACTGCTCATCTTCGCTGAGGGAGTGGTCAGCCAAAACTGCCTGGGCTTCCGCCAGTGCGGTGCGGAAGGTGGCCACACTCTGAGCGGTGTATCCGGTGAGGTCGATGCGCTGTGCTTGGGCAATCAGACCTTCCAGGATGGATTTATCTGCCTTGAACCGCTGGTCCAGAATGGCATTCAGCAAGGCTTGGGCGGCCTGATCTACGTCCTCTTGCATGGCGTCGCCGTCAGCCTGGACCGCAAGAGCGGTCTCCAGGGCATCCAACAGGGCCTGCCAGTGGTCAGCCACATACTTGTCAGAATCCTCTACCATGGCCTCAGCCTTGGTAATGAGTTGCTCCAGCATGGCCTTGTCACCCTGGGTAAGGCCCAGGCTCCAGATACCTACCAGCAGATCATCCCAAGCGGTGTTGATCTCTTCAGCGGTGGCATCGGGGTCGTCCAGGACTGCCTTGGCCTGAGCCAGGGCATCCTCAAACAGCTTCTTGGCGCTTTCCGTGACACCCTGGGTGGAGAGGGTCAGTGCATAGTCATAAGTCTTTTGCAGAAGGGCCTTATCCGTGGAGGTCTGGGGAGGAACCAGGTCCATCCATGCCTGATACAGGGCCTTGGTGAGAGCGGTCACCTGGTCCAGACGGGCCTGGGCATCCGACTCATTGTCAAACACGGGGGCGTCATCGCTGGATAGGAGGTCGCTGGCGGCCTGCTTGGCGGCCTGGAGGGCCTCCCAGCTGCTGGCGGAATATGCCTGGGGGTCCAGGGTGTCCACAAAGGACACCAAGCCTCTCAGTCCGCTGACGCTGACCTGATAGGTGGTGTGAGCGGGAATGGTCGTCTCCAGGAACAGCTGGAACTCGCTGGCCTCGGCGCTCACATAGTACTGCTTTGTGGCTTCGCTGGAGTGGGACAGATAGAGCTCACAATCGCCCACTGTGTGGGAGATGGTATAGGAGCCGGGGGTGGCGCCAGGCTGGATGTGCAGGGTATAGGGCTCACTTTGCACCGGCACTCGGGCACCGGGCTGGGTGGCGCTGTCGTTGAGGCGGAGGTAGGCGCCGTCGGCCTCCAGGCTCTGGACGGTGTAGCCGTTTTCGGTCTGGGTGATGCGCCACAGCTGACGGCTGGCGGCATACTGTCCGTCCAAGATCAGCTGGTTGTTGGACACGGAGCCAGTCACCTGATCGGTGTTGCTCTGGCCGTTGGCGTGGTAGAGGATTCTCTGGGTCCCGGCGTGATAGATGGCGTAAACACCCTCAGCATTCAGGCCATCGGTGTCCAGATTATAGGTGGTTTGGGCCTCGTGGTCCTCGCTGGAAATGATGTCCTGGAAACAGGGAGGAAGGAAAATACCGCTCTCACCCTGTACAGCCACAGAGAGCTTGGCGGTGCGGACAATTCCGTTGGAGGCGGTGGCCGTGGCAGTGATGGTGGCAGTGCCGCTGCTGACAGCGGTGACTACACCAGTGTCACTGACCGTAGCCACTGCGGGAGTGTCCGAACTCCAGGTGATGGTGGCGGCATCCTCAGGGGTGACAATGGCCTGCACCTGTCCGGACTGGCCCACGCTGAGATTGACGAACTGGGGTTCCAGGGTCAGAGTGATCTTCTCACTCTCATCCTGCACCATGTACCAGCCCTCGCCCAGCAGGTCTTGGACGGTAAGGGTCTCATACTTAATTTGGCAGGGACTGCCTTGGTTTTCGTAGAGAATGCCAAAGGTGTCGGTGGCCTTTCCGTTCTCCTGCAGCTGGGAGACACAGGAGTAGGCGAAGTAGTTGTTTTCGTCATAGCGGGTGACATCTTCATTGAGCCAGGTGACAGTGCCGTTCTCGTCTGCGGAGCCGATACGGACAATGCCTTCTGTGCGCTGAATGCGGGCGTAGGAGCCCAAAATCAAATTCTCATATTCCTGGTCATCGGGGCCAATTAAGGTTCCCTCCAGATTGATGAAGGAGACCATGCAGCCGCCGCCGCTCTTCTTACTGAACAGATTGTTGTCGGGCTGGCACTGGCTCCAGGTCACGCCGCCATCGGAGGAGTCGGCGTAGCTGACATAGTTGATGGTGTTGCGGGAGTACATCCGCAGGTCGCCGTTGGGGAGGAGCACCACTTGAGATTCGCTGGTCTTGCCCACCCCATTGAGGTTGCTGTTGTGTTCTCCGCGCTGCCAAGTGGCGCCGCCGTCATCGGAATAGATGACGCTGGCCAGCTCGTTGCCGGTGCGGTTGTCATAGAGGGGGAAGATAATGCGCTCTGTGCCGTTGTAGGTCATAGTGACACCACGGCCAGGGCAGACGCCGGTGAATTTCTCATTGGCGGCGGTCTTAATGTTCAAGAACTTGGGCTCGCTCCACTCCAAGCCCTCATCGGTGACCTGAGCGGTGCGGTGCATGATGTAGAACACCGGATAGACCTTCCACTCACTGTTCTGGAAGAACAGGTTCTTTTGCACCCGGTTGGCGGAGTTACCCAGCTGGGTGACGTAGGGTTTGGTGAAGGTGCCGTCTTCCTCAGACTTTACATACACATTCAAGTAGGCATCCACCCAGGTATCTGTGGCGGTGCCGTCTTGGCTGCAAATGGGGTAGAGGATGACATCGTTGCCGTTGTCATTGGCGGGCTCCGCCAAACCATTGGTGTTGTTTAAATCCACATAGTAGGTGTAAGAGGATGCAGTCTTGGGGGCATAGGTGCCAGCGGTGGCTTTGGCCACCAGCAGGCGGCCTTGGCTGTCAAAGCCGGTGCTCTCCTGGCCCATCTGGTTGCCGCTCATCAGGCCCACGTAAGAGGGGCAGGCATCCACCACCATGTGAATGGTTCCATTGCTGTCCTGGACGATGGAGGGATCAATGAAGGAGCTGCTGGCGTTGCCGGTGGAGGTGTCCGCCATATCCGCCAGGTAGTTCACCACTTCCCACTCCCAAGTCTGTCCGTTGTCCTTGGAGACGCTGACAATGGTGTCCAGGTTTTGGGGAGAGTCACCGCCGGTGGTCCAGCGGATGTCCGAGGCGGCCACGATCCAGCCGTTGTCCAGGGTGTACAGGGAGGGGATGCGGAAGTGCTGGCTTCCGGTGGCCTCACTGCTGAAGGGCACATCCACGGCCTCGGTTCCCTTTGGATTCTCCCCCACTACGGTGGGAGCAACTTCGGTCTCCAGATAAAGTTGGAATTGAGTCAGGGCCGTATCCTGGCTGGTGCTGCAATAGTACTTATTTCCGGCGGTGCTGCCGTGGGTCAGGTAGTTGCTGCCATTGGACAGAGAGTAGGACCCGGTGTCCTCATGGAAGGTGATGTCCACCCGCACCGGCTGGTCCGAGGTATTCACATGTCCGTTGACGGCGGTGGTCTGGCTCAGGTCCAGATAGCGGTTGCTGTCCAGGCTTTTGATGTTGTAGCCGTCATCACCTTCCCGCTTCTCAATGGTCCACAGCTGCCGGGAAGAGGCAAAGTTGGAAGCCAGGCTGAGGGCGTCGTTGGCGGCTGTACCGGTGACCTGGTCTGTCTTTCCGGTCCCCGTATGGTAGAGAATGCTGCGGGTGGTGTTGTAGAAAATGGCGTAGGTTTCGCCTGCATCCACGCCGTCCCGATCTCTCAGGTACTGGACGCTTCCGTCGCCCAGATCGCCATCCACAATGGTAGACCAGGGCGATGCGCTGACATCACGTTCTCCTGTGGCGCGGGCCGGGGGTGCGGTCAGACAGCAGCTGAGCAGGAGACTGGCTGACAATGCAGTGGCCGCGATGCGCTTAGACATTGGTATTTTGTTCATAACACATCCTCCTTGTACATGTGCTTCTCTCTGTATTGCACAAAACTATCATACCAAAAAGTGGACTTCGGGTCAAGGAAATTAGAAGAGATTGGTGTAGAAGGACAAAAAACCAGGAGCCCGACCATCGGTCAGGCTCCTGGAAGGAAACGGAGGGGTTAGAGCATAAAGTCTTCTTTTTTCAGGTGGGAGAAGTTGGCCACCACGGGCTTTTTGGGCACACGCTTTAAGGGGTCATACCGGAAGGCACGGCAAGCGCCGCCTGGGTCCACCACGCCTTTGCGGGAGCACAAAATCTGCTCTTCATCCAGAGCCACACCTCGCTTGCAGTAGAGGCAGCGGGGTTCAATATTTTTTTGAAACAGCATAGCAAGTCTCCTGTTCTTCCGAGGTCTTTCTCAGTATACACCAAATGCCCGCTATTTTCCACCTGTTTTTCCAGCCAAAAATCGACACAGAGCCACAAGGGCCATCCAGCAGAGCACGGCGGTGGCCAGGGTCACCGGGAGGATGTGGCGGAAATCCAGTTGGGTGAGGGTTTGAGTCTGGGACGTGAGATAGTACGAGACCGGATAGGTGAGGGGGAAGAGGGTGGTCACCAGGTAGGTGAGGGCGGCGGAGATCAGGCCATGGAGGAACTTGCCCAGCAGATAGGTGCGGGCAGACAGTCCGCTGTCGATGAGAAAGCACAGCACCTGACAGTGGACGGACAGTCCGGCCCAACCCAGCATAAAGGCGGCCATGGAGATGGACCCGGCGGAGCTGGCCACTCCCCCCAGGGAGGATACACCAGAGGTTAGTTCCAGCAGGCCAGCCACCAACTGAGGGGCATAGCGGGAGGAGACCCCCACCAGAGAGAGCAGCCGGGCAATGGCGGTGAATACTCCAAAGTAGGACATAAGCTGGAGGAGAGCGGAAAAGAAGATGACAAAGGCGCAGATGTTCAGCAGATTGGAAAAGGAGCGCACCACCCCATTGGTGAAGGCGGCGGGAATGGTGGTGGCGGCAATGGGCTTGGGGTAGCTGGTTGCCTTGGCCCGCTGGTCCTCGTGGCCGTAGAACCGAAAGAGCAGGCCCGTGAGGAGGGAGGCGACACAGTGGGAGGCGTAGAGCAGCAGGCCAATCTGACCGCTGCCAAAGATGCCAGCCCCCACGACTCCCAAGATGAAGGCGGGCCCGGAGTTGTTGCAGAAGGCCAGAAGCCGCTCGGTCTCTGTCTTGGTACACAGACCTTGGCGGTACAGCTCCAGGGCGGTTTTGGCCCCCAGGGGGTAGCCGCCCACAAAGCCCAGCACCACGGCCATGGCGCAGCAGCCGCTGACCCGAAACAGGGGGCGCATGACTCCCTCCAGCAGCCGCCCCAGATAGGCGGCCAGCCCTAAATCCACCGCCAGGGAGGAGAGCACAAAAAAGGGGAAGAGGGAGGGGATGATGACGTTGCAGCACAGGGTCAGCCCATTTTTCGCCCCTGTCATAGCCTGGGTGGGGGCAGTCACCAGCGCCAGGGCGGCGGTGAGCAGCGCGATGAGGACGACGGAATCCCGGAGAACTTGTTTTTTTAAGATGCGAAACATGGCAGACCCTCCCTCGTGAGAAAAGGGTATGCGTGTCGTCTGGGGGACTTGCACGTCCCCCTCAAAAAGTATGACACATTAGTGTGCTAAAAATTTTTCTCTGAAAGGGGTTGACAAGTGGGGAGCGGGTGCGTATAATGGCCACAACAACTTCAATACAGCAAACCATTGACGGAGAGTAGTATCCAGTGTGGCGAACCTTCAGAGAGTCCCGGACGGTGAGAGCGGGGCGGGGAGCAGCTAGGAGAATGGACTTCGGAGGGCAGACCGAACGGGCGACCAAGTAGGGACTGACGGGTACCCCACCCGTTATCAGAAGGGGCGCATATGATGGTATGCGTAAGCGAGTGGGCGTCGTTTGGCGTCAATTTGGGTGGTATCGCAGAAGCTGAGCTTTTGTCCCATGTGGGGCAGAGGCTTTTTTCATTTTTCGGCCCTGGCAAAGCGGAAAAACATCTACCGCCCAAATTCAAAAAATGGAGGAAAACACCATGAAAAACAATCAGATCATCCGTCGATTTGCCGCTTGTGCCGTAGCGGGCACCATGCTGCTGACCTTGTGTGCCTGTGGAGAGGGCAAGGATGGGAAGGACGACACCTACAAGGTGGCTGTGGTCAAGCAGATGGACCATGCCTCTCTGGATGAGATCGCCAAAGCAATCACCACTCAGCTGGACTCCATTGCCCAGGAAAAGAATGTAACCATTGAATATGAGGTGTACTCCGGACAGAACGACCAGTCCGTGCTCAAGCAGCTGGGAGACCAGGCCATTGTAGACGGGGTGGACGCCATCATCCCCATCGCCAGCACCGCCGCTCAGGTGATGGCCCTGTGTGCCCAGGACACCCAGACCCCTGTGGTGTACGCCGCAGTATCGGACCCCAAGACCGCAGAGATCACCGGGCTGGACTATGTCACCGGTACTAGCGACGCCCTGGAGACCAGCGTCATTCTGGATATGATGCTCACCCAAAATCCCGACATGAAGAAGGTGGGGCTGCTGTACTCCCTGTCCGAGCCCAACTCCGCCACTCCCATCCAAGAGGCCAAGGAGTGCTTGGACAGCAAGGGAATCTCCTATGTGGAACAGACGGGCAATACCAATGACGAGGTGATTGCTGCTGCTTCCGCTCTGGTGGCCGGTGGTGTGGATGCTATCTTTACCCCCACCGATAACGTGATCATGTCCGCCGAGCTGGCCATCTATGAGCAGCTGGCCCAGGCCAAAATTCCACACTACACCGGGGCGGACTCCTTCGTGAGAAACGGCGCCTTTGCCACCTGCGGCGTCAACTATACCGATCTGGGCACCCGCACCGCAGACCTGGCCTATCAGGCTATCACGGAGGGTGTGGACGGCATGGAGGACGTGTACTACATGGACGGCGGCCTCATTACCGTGAACACCGAGACCGCCAAGGCCCTGGGTATTGACCCCCAGGTGTTTAGCCAGCTGGGTAAAGTGGTGGAAGTGACCACCACCAAGGAATAAGAAAATATGCCCCGTCCGGTACGAAAGTGCCGGACGGGGCAAAGGAGCGTGAAGGAATTGCTGTATATTGTGCAGACGGCCCTGGAGTTGGGCTTTTTGTATGCGTTGGTGGCCATGGCCCTGTTTTTGAGCTACCGCATTTTGGACATTGCCGACCTGACCACGGACGGAGCCTTTGTGCTGGGGGCGGCGGTGTCGGTGACGGTGACCGCCGCAGGTCACCCCTTTTTAGCCATTCCGGCGGCCATGGTGGCAGGGGCCTGTGCCGGGTTTGTCACCGCCTTTTTGCAGACTCGCCTGGGCGTGCCCTCCATTTTGGCGGGCATCGTCACCAACACAGGATTATATACCGTGAACCTCATGGTGATGGGCTGGAGTTCCAATGTGAGCCTGCTCAAAGACGACACCATCTTCTCTCTGTTCCGCACCACGGGCATCGGCGGGAAGTGGTATGAGACGGTGCTGGCCGGTGGCGTGACCATCCTCATGGCGGTGCTGTTGGTGCTCTTCCTGGGCACCCGGCTGGGCCTGTCCATCCGGGCCACCGGAGACAACCGGGACATGGTGCGGGCCTCCTCGGTGAACCCCACCTTTACCATTACCGTGGGCCTGTGCATTGCCAACGCCCTCACCGCCCTGTCCGGCGGCATGGTGGGCCAGTACCAGCGCACCGCCGACATCAACGGAGGCACGGGCATTGTGGTCATCGGGTTGGCCTGCCTCATCATCGGTGAGACGGTGCTGGGCCGACGCTCCATCCTAAAAGGAGCCATTGCGGTGATCGTGGGCTCTATCATCTATCGCCTCATTTATGCCATTGTGCTCTACACCAAGGTGGTGCCGGTGGAGTGCCTGAAGCTGGTCACCGCCATCATCGTGGGTCTGGCCATTGCGGCCCCCACCCTGCGCAGCTGGGTGGCGTTTCAGAAGAAAAAAGCCATGGCAGGGAAGGGAGCGTGAGGGAACATGCTGAACATCAAGGGAATTTCCAAGACTTTTTATCCCGGTACCATCAATGAAAAGACCGCCCTCTCCAATCTGTCCCTGGAGGTAAAGGACGGGGATTTTATCACCATCATCGGCTCCAACGGAGCGGGGAAATCCACCCTCTTCAACGCCATTGCTGGGACCTTCTATGTGGACCAGGGCAGCATCACTCTGGGGGGACGCAACATCACCTATCTCCCGGAGCACAAGCGCAGCCGTACCATTGGACGGCTGTTCCAGGACCCCTTGAAGGGGACGGCCCCCCACATGACCATCGAGGAGAATCTGGCTCTGGCCTATCTGCGTTCCTCCCGGGGCAACGCGCCTTTCAGCCGCATCAGCAAGAAGGACCGGGCCATGTTCCGGGAGCATTTGAGCCTGTTGGGCATGGGGCTGGAGGACCGCATGGGGCACCCGGTGGGGCTACTGTCCGGCGGACAGCGCCAGGCCCTGACTCTGCTCATGGCCACCTTAGTTCCTCCACAGCTGCTGCTGCTGGATGAGCACACCGCAGCCTTGGACCCCGCCACGGCGGAGCAGGTGTTGAAGCTGACCCGGGACATTGTGGCCCGGGACCACATCACCTGCCTCATGGTCACCCACAACATGTCCCAGGCCCTGGAGCTGGGCAACCGCACCTTGATGATGGCCGACGGCCATGTGGTGCTGGACGTGGAGGGAGAACAGCGGCAGGGGATGACCGTCCAAGACCTCCTGGAGCAGTTCAAAGCGGGCACGGGCCAGCAGCTGGACAACGACCGCATGTTGCTGAGTGAATGAAAAAA
>NZ_SJOS01000075.1:0-7382 GCF_012027765.1 Pseudoflavonifractor sp. SW1122
CGGAGTCGGCGGGGTTGTAGAGAATCACCTTGTCCCGCTTGGAGTAGCGGCTGGTGTTCTCGAAGGTGCGGGAGAGAAGCTTGCCGTTGGCGTCGTACACGCAGCGGTACACGTCCACCACCTTGCCGGTGTAGGGGGTGGTCTTCACCTTGGTGGTGCCACGGGGAATGGAGGAGTCCGCCTCATAGACGGTGGTGTACTCGGTGGTGGAGCGGGTGTACCGCTCGGTCTTCACATAGGTGCCGCTGGGGTTGGTGCCGTAGATCTGGACGGTGAGCTTACCGCCGGAGACATAGGACACCAGTTTGATGGGGAAGTCGGTGTTGTTGCGGAACTTGAAGTCCAGGCTGGGGTAGTACACGGTGGCGTCCAGGCCGTCGGGCACATAGCCTACGGTAAAGGCGTGGTTGGCCCGGTGGACGATGTCCAGGTTGGCGTACACTGCGCAGTAGTAGATGGCAGAGGATACCTGGCACACGCCGCCGCCGTCCATGGTGACGGTCTGGCCATTGGAGTAGCCGGTGGAGGACTTGTAGCCGTTGGCCTGAGAGGGGTCTCCGATGGTGCCCAGGTAGGAGAAGGTCTCCCCGGGCATGAGGATTTTACCGTTGCAGGAGGAGGCGGCCAGAGCCACGTTATAGGAGCGGCTGGCCACGCCGTCCAGGTAACTGGTGTTGCTGGACAGCAGGTCCTGATACAGCAGGGAGGCGGCCTGGCTCAAATTAGGCTGGGTGATGGTGACGGGGATGGAACAGGTCTCCCCAGGCTTGGTCTGTTCGATGATGCCCTGGGCCTCTTCCGGGTCGATGGAGCAGCCCATGACCATGGGGGTCAGGTTGCCGTTGGCGTCCTGGGTGGGGGCCTTGGGCTCCTGGTAGACCAGCTCACTGAGAATCTCCCCGGTGAGCTCGGCGCAGGGAATGGGCTTGGTCTCCACAGTCAGAGAGGTCTCTCCGGTGGCCAGGGCGTTGGAGATCTGCTCCAGCAGGGCGTCCTTGTCCACCTCGGCCCCGTCGGTGCCCATGGTGACTTTGAGAGAGTGATCCTCCAGCTTATAGGTGAAGTCCACCGGGTCCTTGTGCATGGCCTCGGCAATCTGGTCGATGTACTCCTTCACCTGCTTCTCTCCCTCGGGCGTGAAGGAGGAGGAGGACAGGGACAGGGGGTCCGGGTCGCTGCCCGCACCCAGCCAGGCCAGGCCCAGGGAGAAGAAGCCCCGGGACTTCTTTTCCTCCATGCCGTACTCCACGGCGGCCTGGGGGTCCACATCCAGCAGAGAGCCGGAGATGGTCACCTTCTGGTCCTCCCCGTAGTTCAGGGTCAGCTCCAGGGTGTCCAGGTGCTCCTTCATGGAGCTGGTCATATACTCCACCGCGGCATCCTGGGTCAGTCCGCCCAGGTCCAGGGTGACGGTCTGTGTGTTATTCTGGGCAATGGTGCCGGGGAGCAGGCGACCGTTGCCGCTGACCCAGGCGCACAGCCCGCAATAGGCTCCCGCCAGCACCAACACCGCTGCGCCGGCCACGATTCCGGCGATGATGGGGGGCGTGAGCTTTTTCTTGGAACGAACGTGCTCCATAGAACTTCCTCCATGTGTTGTTATCTGTAAGAGGTGCCAGGAATTGACCAGAATGGAATCCCCTTGCACCTTGGGATATTGTAACACCAACCGGTGGCTGGTACAAGAACAATTCGGTTAAAAAGATTTACAATTTGTCATCGTTTTTGGTGGCTATTTACACCGGAGGAAAAGATGTATATAATGTGGGTGACAAGCAACCGGGCGGCAGGGGCCGTCTGGACGGAAAGGAATCTCAGGTATGAATGGTTCGTACAGCTATGGACAGGGGGGCGGGTACCACTATAACCCCAACCCCAAACGGCCCAGACGGGACGGAGACTGGGAGGATTGGCTGGGGATTGTGGTGCTCTTCCTTCTCCCCTTTGGCATCACCCAGGTCATCGCCGTGGTGTGGCTTGTGAGCAAACTTCGGAATATGACCCGTCAGCAGGCCCAAAACTATGCCTTCCAGGCCAGACAGGCGGCAGAATTTGTCAAGGGAAAGGCGGGAGCGGCCTTTGGTGGTCAGACGCCGGTGAAACGAAAGGGCTTTGCCCCCGGCACCGTGAAAATGGTGGTGGGCGGCGTCATGGCCGGGATGTTCGCTCTGGGCACCATAGCCCAGCTGGCCACCTTTGTGGAGAGTCTGCGGTACGGCTTCTTTTTTGCTGACGAGCTGGTCAACGTGTTTGTCATGCTGGCGGGCTTTGGCGTGGGCCTGGGTATGCTCCTCACCGGGCGGGAGCAGCGGGGCCGGATGGAGCGATACACCAACTATCTGGCCTACATCGGAGCCAATCGCCAGGTGAGCCTGGCCCCCATGGCGGCGGCCATGGACGTGTCGGTGCGCCGCCTGACCCGGGATTTGCGCAAGATGCTGGCCACCCACGTGCTGCCCACGGGATATCTGGACTTGAAGGCGGGCAAACTGATGCTCACCGAGATGGGATACACCGAGCCGGAGCCGGAACCGGAGCCCCAGCCGGAGCCGGAGAAGAACCAGCAGCCCTCCCAGGAGGATGAGATTCTCCGGGAAATCCGCCTCATCAACGACCTGATTCCCGACCCGGTGATCAGCGCCAAGATTGACCGCATTGAAGAGGTCACCCACAAGATTTTGCAGTACCAGAAGACCCATCCCCAGCGCACCGAGCAGCTGCGCACGTTCCTCAACTACTACCTGCCCACCACCCTGGACATTCTCCGCTCCTATGCCCGCCTGGACGCCCAGGGGGTGGAGGGGGAGAACATCACCGCCGCCAAGCAGCGCATCGAGGGCATGATGGACAAAGTGGTGGAGGGCTTTGAAAAGCAGCTGGATAAGCTGTTCAGCTCCGACGCCATGGACATTGCCGCCGACGTGCAGGTGCTGGAGAACATGCTGAAAAAGGACGGCCTGTCTGGGGATAACATGAAGCTGGACTAACCGACCCCCAAAGGGGGAGAAGGGAGTGTGACTCCATGCAGCAGCCAGAAGTGATTTGGTTTCCCTCCTCGGACGGGGAACATCCATGTGCCGGATACCTGTGGCAGCCCCAGGGCCAGATAAGGGGCGTGGTGCAGATCGTCCACGGCATCGCCGAGCATATGGGGCGGTATGACCACTTTGCCCGCTACCTCAATGCTCACGGCTATGTGGTGTGCGGTGAGGATCACCTGGGCCACGGCAAGACCGGGGAGGCGGCGGGGCAGTTTGGCTATTTTGGTCGCCGGAACGGCTGGACACTGGCCACGGCCAATGTGCGCGCGTTCCGGCAGCTCATGGGAGAGAAGTTCCCAGGCGTCCCCTATATCCTGTTGGGCCACTCCATGGGCTCCTTTTTGACCCGCACCTACCTGTGCCGCTATCCCGGCACGGTGGACGGGGCCATCCTCTCGGGCACCGGGCAGGAGAGCCCCCTGCTGGTGGCCACGGGCCGCCTGGTGTCCACAGTGCTGGGGTGGTTGCGAGGACCCACCTGGGTCAGCCAACTGGTGTACAGCCAGTCCCTGGGGGTCTATAATCGGCAGTTTCGCCCCAACCGCACCACGGTGGACTGGATGTGCAGCGATGAGCGTATGGTGGACGCCTACCTCCAAGATCCGTTGTGCTCGTTTATCCCCTCGGTGGGGCTGTTCCGGGACATGCTGGGGGGCTTGCGGTACATTTCCAGTGAAAAAGCTCTGTCCCGCATGGACCCCAACACCCCCATCTACCTCTTTTCGGGAGATCAGGACCCGGTGGGAGCCAACGGGGCGGGGGTGCGAAAGGTGTACGGGTATTTCAAGGACCACGGTACCCGGGACCTGGAGCTGAAGCTGTACCCCGGGGCCCGCCACGAGACCCTCAACGAGACAAACCGCATGGAGGTCTATGCCGACGTCTTGAACTGGCTGGACCGACACTGTAAATGAAAAAATGCCGCACAGAGCAAATCTGTGCGGCATCGTTGCAGACTGTCGAAAAACTCATGTGTATGCAAGAAGAATATATTTTTTGCATCATTCCCAAAGCCCTCGGCAGAGTTTTCCCGCCCGGGGGCGGGAAAATAAATTAAAATTCGTTTTTTTCGGGGACATGTGCATCGGAAAAAACACTTCTCAGCCCGCAAGTGTGGAATCGGGTCGCCCTTTGACCCGATTCTGCATGCAGCGGGCTGCAACTCCTCTCAAAAATGCTGGCATTTTTGAGAAGCGTGTCGGCTTATGGGGTGGTGAAACACAGGGAGATGAGGATGGGGACGAAGAAGGAACAGATGATGCCGTTGAGCACCGACAGCACCACCGTCTCCTCGTTGGTATATTTCAGCATCACCGGGAGGGTGGTGTCCTCGCTGGTGGCCCCGGCGGGGGCAATACAGGTGTAATAGTTGAGCTTGATGGCCACCACGGGGATGATGATGAAGGAGAAAATCTCCCGCATCAGGTTGCTGAGAAAGGCCACGCTGCCCAGTTCAGAGCCGCCAATCTGGCTGATGGTGGCGCCTGCCAGGCTGTACCAGCCCATGCCGCTGGCAATGGCCGCCCCCTGACCCAGGGGAAGGTGGAAGATGGCGGCACACACCAGACCGCCCACCAGGGAGCCCAGGATGATGCCAAAGGGGATGATGAAAATTCGGATGTGGTACTCCCGGATTTTACGGAAGAGGCCCCGGTGCATCCCCACACTGATGCCCACGGAGAACATCAGCAGATAGAGCACCAGGTCGGTGTGCTGGCTGAAAAAGGTGAGCAGGGGCAGTTCCAGCCCGGACAGGCCGTAGGCCAACCCTAAGAGCAGGGCCAAGATGGTGAACAGGACGATCATGCCTCTTCCTCCTTTTTATCCTGGTTGGGGCGCTTCATAAAGCGTTTGGTAAGGATGTACACCACTACAATGGACAAAACGGTGGGAATGAGGAAGAAAAGAAAACTCTGAGCGCCCAGGGTGAGCAGCTGGTGGAGAAATCCCTCTTTCCGGCCCAGCATGGCACCCATGGAGAAGATGAGCACCAGGGTGCACGGCAGGGATGCCCCTTCGTTCCAACGTTTGGCCTTCTGGGGGAACAGGAACCGACCCACCAGGATGCCCAAACACATGACCAATAAGATATCCATAAAACGCCTTCTCTCTCTCCCTGCTTCCCCACCCATGGACGGGAGCGGGGACGGTGTGGTATAATCAAGCAACACGGCCCTGGGCCGTGGCTAGGTTGCGAACCCAACCATCATAGCAGAAAAAGACCATCGACGCAAGATAGAGAGGATTTTCACACCCATGATCATTTTTGATTTGGACGGAACCCTCCTCCACTCCAACGATTTATGGGTGGAGGTGGATTTGGAATTTTTGGCCCGTCACCACTGCCAGGTGACCAAGGAGTACGAGGAGCGGGTGACAAAGGCCACCTTCCCCTCGGCCGCTAGCTACACCCGGGAGTATTACCATCTGGACCTGACGCCCCAGGAGATTATGTGTGAGTGGGAGGAGCTGGCTGCCCACCACTACCGGGACCTGGTGGAGCTGAAGGCGGGGGCCCGGGAGCTGCTGGAGCAGTACCGCAGCCAGGGGGAAGCGCTGGCCCTGTTTACTGCCTGCCGCCCCAAGCTGTGCCAGCTGGCCCTGGAGCGCCACGGCCTGGAGCCCTACTTTGCCCACGTGGTGTACGCCGAGGAGCTGGGGCTGGAAAAGCACGACCCCCGGTGTTTTGAGGCCCTGAGCCACACCCTGGGGGTGGAGCCGGAGGCCTGCACCCTGCTGGATGACTCCCCCTTTAACTGCGCCACCGCCCGGGCCGCCGGGATGCACACCATTGGGGTGTATGACCCCTGCTATGCCAGCCGGTGGGCGGAGATGCCCCACAGCTGCCATCGGTTTGTGCACTCGCTGGGAGAACTTTTGGAGGGGTGAGTGCCCCGAACCCCCGCTTTTCTCAGGGGAAACCCAGCGCCCCGGGTGGGGACGCTCCGCTTATGCCCGATTTCTCCCCGATGAGAAATCGGGGAAAGAATCGCTTAGGGCGTTCCCCCCTAAGGACCTCCCTGGAGTACCAGGCTGGGCCTGCGTCAAGCTGGTGTTCGGCCCGTTCCCCTTGCTGTGGCTCCTGTTTGTGCCACCACACCAGGCTATCCTGGGCAATTGGCCCTATGACTGGGCGGTTTCCACCTCCGGGCCTACCCTGGCCAAGCGGCGTTCCCGCCGCCGGGAGCTAGGCTTTCGACCGCTGGGAACAGCGGCGGACCAAGGAAGGCCCTGGTAGTAGGTGTGCAAACGTACAGAGAAGTAGGCACATTCCGTTGAATTGACCTGCCATCTATGTGACACCACCAGGGCAAGGGCCGAAAAAAGGAGGTTGCATACTCCAACCAGTACCGGCGGGGTGGATTCCATAAGGCGGGGGAAGGCCCCGCCTTTGGTGGTCTTTGGTTCCTTTCTGGCAGCAGAAAGGAACCCCCAGCGGGGAGCGCATCCCCGTGACTGGTAAGTCTAGATAGAAATGAAAAATGAGACGATACAGAGGTTTGGTTCTGTACCGTCTCGTTTTGGTTTTATTTGGTGGCGCAGTGCTCCAACAGGTACGCCCTACATTTCTCCACCCGGTCGAACACTTTGCCGGGGTTGCGCTGTTCCAGGGCCTGGGTGACGCCGTCCTGCCAGGCCGCCGACAGACAGGTCACCCCCACCTGGTCGCAGGCGTCCACGTCGGTGGCGGTGTCCCCGATGTAGCAAAACTCCTCCGGAGCCAGCTGGTACTTGTCCAACAAGTAGCGCAGATGGTCCAC
The DNA here is from genome assembly GCF_012027765.1 of Pseudoflavonifractor sp. SW1122. Taxonomy (NCBI): domain Bacteria; kingdom Bacillati; phylum Bacillota; class Clostridia; order Eubacteriales; family Oscillospiraceae; genus Pseudoflavonifractor; species Pseudoflavonifractor sp. SW1122. The sequence goes on from NZ_SJOS01000075.1 coordinate 6,803, forward strand.
TTTATTGGGGGCCACATCCGAGCCGCACAGTACCTCGTCGAACACGTCGGCAATGCCGAACTGCTCCAGCGAGATGCGGCAGGTGGGGGTTCCCTTGCCCGTCACCAGCACCAGGGGAATCCCCCGGTCCTTTAAGGTATGCAGAAGCTCCCGGATGCCGGGGAACAGGTCGGGCACCACCTGGGGGTGGAGCCGCTCATATTCCCGGCAGTAGTCGGCCACCCCGGCCTCCCACTGGTCCCCCGCCAGAATCTTGGCGATGCCCACCTCGTCCAGGCCGAAGGTGGCGGTGATCTCCTCCTGGCTGAGGGTGTGCCCGGCATAGGGAGACAGAGCCAGGCCGAAGGCCTGAATGCACAGGGGCAGGGTGTCGGCAATGGTGCCGTCCAGGTCAAAACCAATCATGCGGAACATGGGAAAACCCTCCTTATACTTTGGTCAAGTGCTGGCTGGCGGATTTCAGCATCAGCCGCTTGGTGCCCACGGTGTCGAAGGCGATCTCCACCAGGGCGTCGCCCCCCATCTTCTGCACCGACAGCACCAGGCCCCGTCCAAAGGCCTTGTGCTGGACGCTGTCCCC
>NZ_SJOS01000076.1:0-6784 GCF_012027765.1 Pseudoflavonifractor sp. SW1122
TTTTGTAACGTCTTAAGAGCGCCTAACAAAAGCCAGACAAGCTACGGATAATGAGATATAATGCTAGTGGAGGTGAAAGGTATGCCAAAGAAGCTAGTAAGTGATGAACTGTGGTCAATCGTGGAACCCCTTCTTCCTCAGCATATACCTTCGCCCAAAGGCGGGCGTCCTCGTATCTCTGATCGAGCAGCTTTGACTGGAATCATCTCTGTGCTTAAAACAGGAATACCATGGGAAGAGCTCCCACAGGAGATGGGATGTGGAAGTGGTATGACCTGCTGGCGTAGGCTGCAAGAGTGGCAAAAAGCCGGTGTTTGGGAGAAAATTCATTGCAGTATTCTACAAACCCTGCACGATGCTCATAAAATCGACTGGACCAGAGTTTGCATTGACAGTTCTGTGATCCAGGCAAAAAGGGGGGCCAACTCACAGGACCCAACCCTGTAGATCGAGGCCGACCTGGAAGCAAACATCACGTCATAACGGACCGGAATGGTATTCCACTGGCGGTTGCCCTCACTGCTGCCAATAGGAATGACTGCAAAATGTTAACTCATATGTTGGATAACCTGCCCATTTTAAACACATTTCAGGGTGGACCTTCTTGCCACCCCAAAAAACTACATGCAGATAAGGCATATGATTACTCATTTTGCAGGCAGGCGTGTACGCTACGCAATATTATTCCACGAATTGCTAGACGCGGTGTAGAGAGTTCTTCTCATCTCGGAAAACACCGCTGGGTTGTTGAGCGCACTTTTGCCTGGCTCCATCGATATCGACGCTTACTCGTTCGTTATGAGCGGAGGGCAGATATCCATTCGGCCTTCCTTACCCTTGCGGTTGCTCTCATTGCCTTTAAGTTTTGTTAGGCACTCTAAACTGATTGGAGTGCAGGTTCTACGCTCCTATCGCCCGGTGACCTGATACTTCCGATAGCACAGCCAGCACAAGCCTCCAAAGAGAAGGGCCAGCAGGACATACAGCGGAACGCTGAACTCAATGGCGTTGAGCTGGAAGGGGGGTACGAGGAAGTAGTCGTACAGGGTGGCCGTGCTGATGCGGGAGAAGGGCAGGTAGCTGGCCACCTGCTCCACCAGGCGTCCCTGGCCCCGAAACAGCCCCAAAACGGTGATCCCGGACAGGAGAAAGGGCACCGCCAGAGCCAGCACCGCCGAGCGCAGCAGCTCCGAGATCAGCATCACCAATCCACCCATGGCCATGCCCCCCAGCACCAGAAGGGCCAGCAGCACCAGCACAAATCCGCCCATGGACAGGTGCAGGGGCAGCGTCCCCCCGCTCCACAACCGGAGAGCGGTGGAAAAGCCATCCAGCCCGTAAAACCCACCGTAGACCAGGATGTACACCCCGGACAAAACCAATGTCAGCCCAGCGGCAAAGCTGCACCCCGCCGCCCAGCGGGCCCAAAAGGCGGTGGTTTTCCCTTTGGCGCTGGTCAACACCAGCTGGTCGGTGCGAGTGCGGTGCTCCTCTGAGAAGAGGCGGCACAGACACATGGCAGACAGCAGCACCGCCACCTGGCACAGCAGGCCAGAATCCCGGGCCATGGCCTGCCAGCCTCCGGCGTAGTCCAGGGTAAAGGGCCCCAGGCTGCTGGCCTTTCCCTGCCAATAGGCCATCTCTTGGTCGGTCAAAAGGCACTCCTCCTGGTTGACCTCAAAGCGGCGCACCTTGTCCCGGTAAAATCTCTGAGCCGTGACCTCCTGGCCCAGCATGGTGTTGAGATAGGAAAAGGGCGAGTAGCCATCCAAATTACTCAAGATCGTCCCGGTGTCACTGTCTGCGTATTCCGCCGCCAGCTGCTCCATGAGCGCATTGTCCAACAGCTGCCCGGACAATCCCCGCAGGTAATCCCGGCCCATGGCCTCCACTGCTCCATAGTTTCCAATCTGCCGTTCCACTGTACGGTCCCCGGCATCATAGACGTTGAAGTAGTACCCGGTGGAGGCGAAGGTGAGCAGATTCCAGCCGAATATCATGGCTACACCCAGCAGCAGGGACACCAGCACCAGCCGCTGCCCCAAAATCTTTTTCAATCCAAAGACGTACAGGGTACCAAATTCCTTCATACCGCCACCTCATTCCTGTTCCACCACGTGCCGTCGGTACAGCCAGAAGCACCAGACCAGGCAGAGGATGGCCAGCAGGCCATAGAGGCAAAACGACACGGTGATGCTCTCCAGCTGTATGCCCCCCAGGGAAACAAGACGCTCATCCAAGAGAAACTCTGGGGACATGCGGTGAATGGGAACATAACTCCAAATCTGAGTGTATATCCGGTCCGGCCCATAAAAATAAAACAGCGGGGACTCCAAGAACAGGGAACCCAGCAGCAGGCCCAGGGGCAAAGCCAGAGCGGGAATGGCCCGGCGAAACAGTTTGGACAGAAGCATGGCCAAGGCCCCTGCAAACAGGATGATGAGCAAACTCATCCCTATAGTGACCAGCACTCCCTGCCCTGCCGTCATGGCTCGGCTACTGTCACACAACCTGACGTCCGGGTACCCCAGAAGCACACTTTCCAGCTCCAGCAGCTGAATGGGGGTATTCGCCCCCTGGGCACCGTGGACCCAGAACTGAATGGCTGCGGTGATGGCAAACAGCATCAGGATGGCACCGCCGGCCAGAGTCTCCCCCGCCGCCAGCCGGGCCAGTGCCAGGGACTTCCGCCCGTGCTTGCTGCTGGTGAGGATGGGCCAGGTCTTGTACACGTGGTCGTCGGAAAAGCTGCCGCACAGGCAGACAAACACAAAGGGCAGTACCATGAGGTTCAGCCAGTAGGCCAGTCTCAAAATCCCGCTATACCCCTTGGCATAGCCCAGCTTATGGCTAAGTAGATGTAATCAAGAGAAGAAAGGAAAAGCACAATCCAGACGGAACCGGCGGTTGTGTCAAGAAATGTTTGTGGGATAGCAAGAATTTTGATATAATGGGAACAGGAACCCCGGAACCGGGAGAAAGGCAGGAGGATAAATGCACATAAGCTATAAACCCCTCTGGCATACGCTGGTTGAGCGCAACATGAGGAAAGAGGACTTGCGGATTGCCGCCGGTCTTACCACAAATATGATTGCTAACATGGGTAAAGGCAAGAACATCAGCATGGAAACGCTGGTTCGTATCTGCGAAACCCTGAATTGTGGCATTTTGGATGTGATTGAGTTGGAACAGGACGATTAGAAACACGGCAAAAAAGTGTATCATTAGAAGCGCAGAGAACAGAAATGACTTCCTGCGCTTTTCCTATGCTTCGATTTATAAAAAGTTGTTCTTCCCTCTTGACAAAATGTAATGAGTGCATTACACTGTAAATGTAATCACTTCATTACATTTTGGAAAGGAGAGATGACTTTGATATGGAATAGAATTAAAGTGCTAAGGGCTGAAAGAGATTGGACACAAGCAGATTTGGCTGATAAGGTTGGGATTTCCCGGCAAGCGGTTATATCAATAGAAAAATATAAATATACCCCGTCTTTGGAGTTGGCTTTTAAGATTGCAGAAGCCTTTGGTGTTTCTATTGATGAAGTTTTTGAACATAGGGAGGACAAATAGTATGAATGAACAAACTATTCTTTTGATTTTTCTTGTTGCGGCATTAGCTGTAACTTTGGGATTGTATTTCTTAAAAGCAAAAAAACAAATGCAATATAAGGGTGATGAACGCTGGAAATTGATACAGCTTAACGCAAATAATGCTGCGAATATCTCAAATGCAGTTCTAATCGTCTTGCTTGTGGTTTTGCCATTGTTTATAGATAGTCAAACGACATTTACACTACAGAGAGTGGTTACATTTGCGCTGATTTATATTGGAATACGCAATATGATTGAACTGGTTGCAACGATATATTTTGACAAAAAATTGTAAGGAGGACATGATGTTTAAGAACAGAAAAGTCGTGCGGGGAATTGTTCTGGCGGTATTGTTACTTTGCACAGCATATCTGGTGTATTCGATTATAGCTAACCCATTAGGCGAACATGACATTATACTTGCACTGGCTGTTACGGCTGGCTTCATCGCTCTTAGTGGCAACAAAAAAAAGATGATAAATCTTAAAAAATAATGGCGCACACCCAAAATTGAAAAAATAAAACTGCCGTTGCAGGAACACTCATTCCCACAACGGCAGTTTTCATTTTCTCTTGCGCCGGAAATTGAAGGGGCTGTTTTTGATGCTCGGGGATTTTGACAGTATCTTTTTCAATATCTTCTGTTCATCCGGCGTCAGCTTGTAAAAGTCAATACCGAGCATATTGAAAATGACCGCCCACACCTTTCCGAGATAATCCCCGGAAGATTGAATAGCCTTTCGGATTTCCAGAGCCATCTTCTTTGCAAGAGAATAATCCGGCGTGCTGTCAATGTCATGCTCATGGGCTTTCCGTATGTCGTGGAGAATGGCGTCCCATGTTTTGTGCGTCACATGACAGAAGAAATCTTCTTCCTTTACCTCTGCGGCAAGGATGGTCTTTGAATAGAAATCCTTATCAGCCTGCTTGTATTTCTGAACGATAATCTGCCGCTGTTCTTCCAAAGATTCATAAAGGGTACGGAAGGTAGAGGTTGCATGGCCGTCTATGTAAATCTCCGTGTCGGTCATAAGCTGTTCAAATTTATCATTGGTAGCAATCTCACACAGGAGCCGGTTGTTGATACGGCCGCTTTTCAGCAACGCCACCATTTCATCCGTCAAGTGCAATTCCATTAAAGGCGTGTTTGCCTGTTCCCGGTTCTCTGTCCGGCACAGCAGATAATCAACGGACACCTGATAGAAGTCTGCCAGTATGACAAGGTTGCCGTGGTTAATTTCCTTATAGTCTTTGGCTTCATAGCTGGCGAGGGCTGACTTTGAAATGCCGGTTTGCTGCGCCAGTTCTTCCAGATTTAAGCCTTTATCCTTGCGTAACTCCCAAAGGCGTTCCTGTATGGTAGTTGCCCTCAGCATAAGGCGCCCACTCCTTTCCGGCGGCTGTTTTCCTGCCGCTAACTGGATTATGCCATACTTTCCATAATCGTGGAAATTTCCGTTTTTCGCCCCGAAATCCTACTTTGTGGATATACGGCACAGGGAACAAAAATGGTCTATGATACAGGTAGTTCATCGATGGATTATTCCAATCGAATGACCGGCCTGTATGGGCTTTGATATAACGGTGGAGGCAGGTGAAATGTGCGGGGAATGAAAAATAATTCTGTCCCATTATAGAATAAAATGGCAGAATGGAACAGACGGTTTCCACAAAGGCCTCATTCCCCCAAATTCCATTGACGCTCCCCACCCTGTGGTGTATTCTTACAGTAAACAGACTTCCAACACTGGGAGACATCTCTCAAATTTATAATACAATACACATGAGAAGGGGGACCATCCTATGCATACCGAACAGATGGCCATTCGCAGCATTCTCGCCCAAGTACGCAAGGCAGTGCGGGGCAAAGACCAGGTGTTAGCCCGGGTCCTGCTGTCCATTCTGGCCCGGGGCCACATTTTGCTGGAAGACATCCCCGGCGTGGGCAAGACCACCATGGCCCTGGCCTTTTCCAAGGCCCTGGGCCTGCGCTGTCAGCGGGTGCAGTTCACCCCGGATGTGATGCCCTCCGACCTCACCGGATTTTCCGTCTACAACCAGGAGCGCCGGGGCTTTGAGTACCACGCCGGAGCCCTGATGTGCAACCTGTTTTTGGCCGACGAGCTCAACCGGGCCACCAGCCGCACCCAGTCGGCCCTGCTGGAGGCCATGGAGGAGGGCCAGGTGACGGTGGACGGGGTGTCCCGCCCCATTCCCCAGCCCTTTGTGGTCATCGCCACCCAGAACCCCGTGGGTGCCGCCGGAACCCAGCCCCTCCCCGACTCCCAACTGGACCGCTTTACCGTCCGCCTCTCCCTGGGCTATCCCTCCCGTCAGGCAGAGTTCGCCATGGTGCGGGACCGCCAGGGAGGCAATCCCCTGGATCAGGTGGAGCAGGCGGTGGACCACGCCGGACTGGCAGGGCTGCGCCGGGCGGTGGACCAGGTCCACGTGTCCGACGACGTGCTCAGCTATCTGCTGGAGCTCATCGAGGCCACCCGCCGGGACCCCCAAATTCTCCAGGGGGCCAGCCCCCGTGCCACCCTGGCCCTGACCCACATCAGCCAGGCTCTGGCTCTGGCCTCGGACCGGGATTATGTGATTCCCGAAGACGTGCAGTCCATGTTCTACGACGTCATTGCCCACCGACTCATCTTCGCCCCCCGGGCGGCGGAGACCCCCCAGGCCCAAAAGGAGCTGATGGCCCGGCTGATGCAGGGGGTCAAAGCCCCCCGGCTGAGATAAGTTATGGTCGGCCGGCGCATCGTCTACGGGGTGGCTCTGTTGGCCGCCCTGGCCCTTCAAATCTTCTATGACGGCTATCTGGCCCAGTTCCTTCTGATCTGCGTCATCGCCCTCCCCCTCCTCTCCCTGGCTCTCAGCCTCCGGGAGGTCATCGGAGTGCACCTGGAGCTGACCCCCTCGGCATCTCAACTGGTGCAGGGGGAGAGCGGCCAGTGGCAGATTGCCGCCCACACCCGCTCCTTCCTCCCGGTGGCTCGGCTGACCATGGTCGTAACCTTGGAAAACCGCCTCACCGGAGACAAACAGCGGCAGCGGCTGAAAACCTCCGGCCTGTCCAGGGGGATGGTGCGCACGCTGCCCATGGACACCGCCCACTGCGGCCAGCTCACCTGCCAGCTCCACCGGGTGAGGGCCCTGGATTTGCTGGGTCTCTTCGCCTTTC
>NZ_SJOS01000077.1:0-6762 GCF_012027765.1 Pseudoflavonifractor sp. SW1122
GGGCTATGTGGCCCTGCTGGCCTTTGTGGGCTGGGTGTCCGGCCTGCTGGGCCAGTACGTCCTGCGTCAGGACCTGTGGGGCCACGTGATTTGCTGCGTGGTGCTGCTGGTGGTGTGGGAGGCGGTGCAGCTGCTGGCCGTGGCCACCTCCACCTCCGCCCCCCTGGGGGTGCTGCTCTCCCTGGCAGCAGGGGAAGGGCTGTGCTCCCTGGTGTGTGCGTTTCCTGTATACGCAATGAACCGTTTCTGCTGCGTCCACTACGGTCGAATCTATCACGAATAAGATTTGACCAGGGCTTCTTGTCTCCGATACGGAAGGATATATCATGAGTAAACGTCCGGAAAATGCAAGCATTTCCCGGAGGATTTGCAGCCCGTTGCATGCACCCTTGGGTCAAAGGACGACCCAAGGCCACACTGACGGGCTGAGAAGTGTATTTTCCCATGCACATGTCCTGGGAAAATACGTGATTTCAATTTATTTGCCCGCCCATGGCGGGCAAACTCTGCCGAGGGCTTTTTGTCTCCGATACGGAAGGAATTATCATGAGTAGATTCATCGACTTTAACTCCAACAACAAAGACACCCACACCGAGGACGAAGGACATCGGCTGCGGGTGCGCTCCACCCTTTTGATGGTCTTGTTCGGCTGTCTCCTCCTGGGCTTCTTCTCCATCCTGTACCAGTTGCAGGTGGTGGACGGGGCCCAGTGGCGGGCCAACGCCAACTACAACATCACCCAGACCGAGACGGTGGACGGGGTGCGTGGAGAGATTCTGGACCGCTACGGCCGGGTGCTGGTGTCCAACTCCCTGGGCTACTCCGTGGAACTGGACACCGCCTCCATGGGCGACCACGTCAATGAGGTGATCTCCCAGCTGCTGGAGCTGTGTGAGAAAGAGGGGGTGGAGTGGTCCGACACCCTGCCCATCTCCAAAGAGGCCCCCTGGACCTACACCAAGGACGAGAACCTGTTCGCCTATCGGGCGGACAACGACGATGGCACCTTTGAGATTCTGCCCACCCAGCTGGGCAAGCTGGCGGAGAAGTACAAGTGGGTGAAACGTGCCGAAACCGCTCAAATTTCCGCCCAAGAGCTGATGGAGGCCATGTGTGAGACCTTCTCGGTGGAGACCAAGGAGCTCACCCCCCAGGTGCGAGCGCTGCTGGGGGTGCTCTACGAGGTGGCCCTGCGCCAGGAGCAGATCACCTACAACCCCTACACCTTCGCCACCGACGTGTCCATCTCCTTCATCACCCAGGTGAAAGAGCTGGGCCTGCCCGGGGTGTCCATTGTCACCTCCACCAACCGGGTGTACAACACCAAGGCGGCGGCCCATGTGCTGGGCCGCATCGGCCTCATCAGCGCCGAGGAGTGGCCCACCTACCAGGCCCTGAACTACCCCATGAACGCCTATGTGGGCAAGGACGGGGTGGAATTGGCCTTTGAGTCCTACCTCCACGGCACCAGCGGCACCCGGCTGCTGGAGACCGACGAGAACGGGGCGGTGGTGAGCCAGCAGTGGCAGACCGAGCCCCAGCCGGGCAACCATGTGGTGCTCACCCTGGACAGCCAGCTCCAGGCCCACACCGAGCAGCTGCTGGGGGACTTCGTGTCCGGGCTGTCCGATCCCGCCGGCGCCGCGGCGGTGATGGTGGACATGAGCGGCGGGGTGCTGGCCCTGGCCTCCTATCCCACCTACGACCTGTCCACCTACACGGAGGACTACAACGACCTGCTCACCGACCCCGCCAAGCCTCTGCTGAACCGGGCCACCCAGGGCGTGTACGCCCCCGGCTCCATCTTTAAGATGGTCACCGCCGTGGGAGGCCTCACCGAGGGGCTGATCACCCCCTCCAGCACCACCTACTGCTCCGGCATTTACACCTATTATCCCGACTATCAGCCCGTGTGCTGGATTCGTACCAGCACCGGCGGGTCCCACGGCAGCGAGACGGTGAGCGAGGCCATCAAGGACTCCTGTAACATCTTCTTCTACGACCTGGGCCGCCGCCTGGGCATTGACAAGCTGGTGGATTACGCCACCGCCTTCGGCCTGGGCCAGTACACCGGCATCGAGCTGCCCGAGTCCAAGGGCACCGTGGCCGGGCCGGAGACCGCCGAGAAGCTGGGGGACGTGTGGTACGCCGGTCAGACCCTGTCTGCCGCCATCGGCCAGAGCGACAACCAGTTCACCCCCATCCAGCTGGCCAACTACGTGGCCACCCTGGTCAACGGGGGCAACCGCTACGAGACTCACCTTTTGAAAGAGGTGAAGTCCAGCGATTACTCCCAAGTGGTGTATGAATACGAGCCCAAGCTGGCCTCCACCATCGACATTGACCCCGAGGACCTGGCAGCCGTGAAACAGGGCATGTACGACCTGTCCCAGACCGCCTCCATGGCCCGGTACTTTGACGACCTGCCCGTGTCTGTGGGCTGTAAGACCGGTACCGCCGAGGTGTCGGGCAGCGACGCCACCGCCACCTTCGTCTGCTTTGCCCCCTACGACGACCCCCAGGTGGCCCTGTGCCTGGTGGCGGAGAAGGGCTCCGCCGGCGGCAATCTGGCGGCTCTGGCGGCCTCCATGCTGGAGGAGTACTTCTCCAACGAGGACAACCTGAGCGTCACCGATCAGGAAAATACCCTGCTGCACTAACACTTTCCTCTGGAGGGACCTGTCTTGACCCCCGTACAAAACGACTTTTCCCAGGGCTCTGTGGCCCGGAACATTCTCTCCATCGCCGTGCCCATGACGGTGGCCCAGGTGGTGAACATCCTCTACTCCCTGGTGGACCGCATGTATATCGGCCACGTCCCCGGGGTGGGCCACACCAGCCTCACGGGCATGGGCCTCACCCTGCCCCTCATTTCCATCGTGCTGGCCTTTGCCAACCTGGGCGGCATGGGGGGCAGCCCCCTGTGCTCCATCTACCGGGGCAAAGGGGAGGAGGGGCTGGCCAGCGCCGTCATGGGCAACACCCTGTCCCTGCTGCTGTTCTTTGGGTTTGCCATCCCTCTGGTGACCATTCCCTTTTTGGACCCCATTCTGGTGGCCTTCGGGGCCAGCGACGCCACGTTGCCCTACGCCAAGGACTATAGTTTCATCTACCTGCTGGGCACCCCCTTTGTCACCGTGGGTCTGGGTATGAACCCCTTCATCAATTCCCAGGGCTTCGGCAACAAGGGAATGCTCACCGTAATGCTGGGTGCGGTGGTAAATCTGGTGCTGGACCCCATTCTCATCTACGGACTGAACCTGGGGGTGCGTGGGGCCGCCATCGCCACCATCATCGCCCAGGCCTGCTCGGCGGTGTGGGTGCTGAGCTTCCTCACCGGGAAAAAATCGCTGCTTCCCCTGCGCCCCTGCCACCTGCGCCCCCGGTGGGACCACCTGCGGCGCATTATCACCCTGGGGCTGTCCGGCTTCTTCACCAGCATCACCAATTCCCTGGTGCAGATTGTATGTAACAAGGTGCTGCACATTTACGGCGGCGACCTGTACGTGGGGGTCATGACCATCATCAACTCCCTGCGAGAGGTCACCTTTATGCTCATTCAGGGCTTCAGCAGCGGCGTCCAGCCGGTGCTGGGGTACAACTACGGGGCAGGGGAGAAGCGCCGGGTGTGCGCCTGCATCCGCTTCGCCGTAGGGGTGACGGTGGGGTATGCGGCCCTCATTTGGCTGTTAAACATGACCATTCCCGGCCTGCTCATCCGCATCTTCAACAACAACCCGGACATGCTCCAGGCGGGTGTGCCTGCCCTGCGGGTGTACTTCTCCATGTTCGTATTCATGGCCCTGATGATCTCCAGCCAGTCCATTTTTGTGGGGCTGGGCCAGGCCAAGAAGTCCATTTTCTTTTCCATCCTCCGCAAAGCGGTGATCAACGCCCCCCTCACCGTACTTCTGGCCTTTTTGTGGGGCGTGAACGGTGTTTTTGTGGCGGAAGCGGTCTCTCAATTCGTCTGCGGTTTCCTGTGTTTCTTCACCATGTACCGCACGGTATACCGTCCTCTCTCCCATGGTCACAATTTTGCAGGGGCGGTATAGGGACAATTTCCACAGCTTCCACAACTTCCACAAAGTTTTCCACAAGCTGTTCAAGTACAAGCCCCCCCTTCCCAATTTCTTTGGGAAGGGGGGGCTTTTTCGCTTTTTTAGTTGGTTCAGATCAGGTTTTCGGCCTCTTCCAAATCGGCGGGGGTGTCCACGCTGCGGAAGGGGGCGGTGTCCTCCAGAGGGATGTACACGGTGTTGGCCCAGTTGAGCAGATTGCGGATGTCGTAATCGCCGTTGAGCATCATGGTCTCTGCAAAGGACATGCACCGCTTGCGGTACACGCCAAACAGGGGCTGAGGCACTCCGTCAATGGTGTACACACAGGCATCGGCGTCGCCGATGGCGTCCACCAGGGTGTCGGCCTGGGCCGGGGTGAGGAAGGGGAAGTTCACGCCCACCAGCAGCATCCAGCGGGTGGTACAGGCCCGCAGACCCGCATGGAGTCCGGCCAGAGGGCCCCGGTCAGGATAAATATCTGCCACGGCCAGAGTGCCAGCAGGGGCCAGAGCCTTCCGCTCCGGAGCGCCCACAGACAGCTGGACTCCTGCGCCGTAATGGTTCCAGGTCTCCACCGCCCGATCCAACAGGGTTTTGCCCCCCAGGGTCACCAGGGCTTTGTCCGTCCCCATCCGCTTGGAGGGGCCGCCTAACATAATCTGAACGGTGAGTTCACGTTTCTTCATTGGGATTTACCTCCCGTCGCCAGAGTAGTCACTAAGGACAGTATAGCACACACTGCCTCAATGTGCCACACCAAATTTATGAAATTTCACGAAGGGGGCCTTGCCTCTCCCTCTGGGAGAGGTGGCAGCCCGTCAGGGCTGGCGGAGAGGGTGTCCGTCTAACCGCCCTTGTTTCAGGCTTGCCAGCCTGGCGGGGACGCTTCCCGCTGGGGGTTTCTTTTGAGCGGGCAAAAGAAACCAAAACCCGCTTAGGGCGTTCCCCCCTAAGGACCTCCCTTGGGGTACCAGGCTGGAACTGCGTCAAGTCTAAATTCGGCCCGTTACCCTTGCTGTGGCTCCTGTTTGTGCCACCATATCAGGCCACCCTTGGCAACTGGCCCTATCGCCAGGTGGTTTCCACGTCCGGGCCTACTCTGGGGATGCGGCGTTCCCGCCGCCGGGAGCCGGGTGTCCGGTGCCTTGCCAGCCCCAATGCTATAGGCGGTACCGGAGGCAACTTAATAACTTGAACTTCATAGAGCAAGCCATACAAATGTATCAAACAGTCAGGCCTAATAAAATGTTTAAATTCTACTTTTATTGAAATTATTTGAAGTTAGTGATATTCTAGGATACATGTAGACAACTAAAAAAGTATTTGCACTATTTAAACCTCAATAAATATAATTTGTTGTTTTGGGATCTCTTCCTTACAAATCTTTATAGGCAGGTGTGATTAAATACTTATTCAGTGCCTTTTGCGCTGACTTCAACTATGGCAATGAATAGTGTTTGTTTAGCTATGAATTTTATTACTTCTCTTTTTTCCTCTTTTTTTACTGTAGTAAGTATAGTATTAAATTTATTTACATACATTCCTCAATTTTTCAATTGGTTAAGCAGCAAAAGATACATGAGGGCCGTTTTAGATTCAGAAAACCATCATATTTTGATTACTCAATCAATTTTTGGCCCTGGTATGATTTCGAAAACATTTACAAGAAATTATTTTGTAATTACCAAACGTTCGGCAATCTCTATTTGGAAAATTAGTAAGTTCCTCGATGCAGCAAAAATTCCATACCAAATCTTTGAAACTGATGAGAATCAGTTTGACGAAATTCATATCGGAGGGCAACTCACTAATGTTCACACGAACGCATATATATACCAATTCTTTCCTAACTTTTATTTTGTAGATAAACCTTGCAATAAAGAACAACATGAGAAGTATTTTAACATTCATACTGAATGTATAAAATATTCCGATGAATTTAATGGTTTTCTCATTGAAAAAAAGGATGAGACATCTACTTCGACTTTGTTCCCTGTAAACAAAGAAACCGATTATATATTCCTCATCAAATTAAAAATCACCAATTTGAGTATCAATAAAACAGTACATTTGATATTTGGTGGTTCCGACATTGGGACTTCTGTGGCAGTAGATTTTTTCACCAAAAACTATAAAGATATTTATAAACTTGCGAAGAAAGATCAGTATTTCATTGCAATGCAAGTTCACAAGACTAATCAGACAGCAGCTATTTCTTCCATACAAGATTTTACTGCAAGAATGTTTAATCTTTAATATCAGAATTTACATTAGCCACCTAAACACATCAGAAAACAAAAACCGAGCACCATGTATTCCCATTTTATAAACAAGGAGGCCTCCTGTGAAATTCCTAGAGTTTTTAGACCAATACTCATTCTTATTTTCACTCTTTTATACTGTAATTGCTACAATTATAGGATTTCTCGCCAGCAAAATTGTTCCAGCAATAAAAAAACATAAAATACGAGAATGTTTATCTCTGTGCAAACTGGATTGCAAAATTGCTATGCCGAATTACACTAAAAAATTACATAATAAACATGATCTTGTTGAAATATGTACAATTGGCGATATTAAAGCGGCTTCTAATATAATTGATTTAATTCACTCTACAGGGCTCTACTCACATCAGCAATCCATAATATATGAAGGGAACTATTCTGACTCATTCGATCATTACAATATTTTTTGTATAGG
>NZ_SJOS01000078.1:0-5487 GCF_012027765.1 Pseudoflavonifractor sp. SW1122
TTTTTTTTATGTCTGGATGGTCACTGGGGCAGGGAGAAGATCTCCTGGGCTACCTGGTCGGCAGTTTGATACACCCCATCAAAGTCCACGTGGGGATTATACAGAGCTTCCAGATTGTCATGGGCGGCTTTGGCCTGGCGAAGGCCGTCAATGGACTGATCCACCAGGGCCTGCGCCACCTTCTGGGCAAAGCGCAAACGGGGACGGCTGGAGCGGTACACCTCCCGGTCCACCATGGCATCCAGGCGCAGGCGGCGGTAGGGGTGATGGGGCCAGGGTGCAGCGGCGTTGGAGGTGACAAAGGCCAGGGACAGGTCGGGGAAGATGAGATGGGCCAGTCGTTGGGGGGCCATGGGGTCCGGGCAGGCCACCACCTGGTGCCCGGTGGCCAGTCCGGCGGCCAGGATGGGGGCCAGCAGATCATGGGCCAGGCCGTAGCTGTCCCACAGCTCATACACCCGTCCGGCCTGGGCCTCCACGGTCTCCCAAAGGGTGATGCTGCCCTGATAGGTGACGGCGGAGAGAAACCCTTGGTGTTCCACGCCGGGGGCGGCGGCCAGGGGCTTTAACTCCCGGAGGATGATACCCCGGGCCCGCCGGGCCAGCTTTTGGGCGAGCAGGTCGGAGGTGACCCGGTCGTGGACGTCCTCCAGCAGCTCCCCGGCGGCGCCCAGACAGCGATACACCCGCTTATAGCAGGCAGAGCAGGCCTGCCCGGCGGCGATAATCTCCCCTTTGATGGGCTGTAACCCCTCCCAGGAGTAGAAGCGGCTCAAATCCACATATCGCTCCACCGCTCCCGCGCAGGCGGGCTCCACCACGTGGGGGGCGGTGCCGTCCACAACTGCCACCCCCAGCTTTGGAAGAATCACAGCGTCCAGGGAGTCGGGGTCACCGGAGCAGGGAATTTCGATCACCTCGTGTCCGGCGGCCTGGGCGTGGCGTCCCACCCGGCGCATGAGAGAGGATTTTCCGCACCCCGCTCCGCCCTTTAAGATGTACACCGCCCGGTGGATCTCCGGGTCAGACAGCTGGTGGTACAGGGAAGAAAAGCCCAAAGGGGTGTTGCCACCCAAAAAATATTGAATCTTCGGCATTGGTCAGGCCTCCTCGGCAAAAAAGTTACAACTCAACCTATGCCAGAGAAAGGGGAGAGGTGAGAGTGAGGAGGGGCCGACCAACCACTTATGGGGCAAAACCGACCGATGGTAGAAAAACAGTGGAAATATCTTCTGGGATTCCTTATACTAGCCTCAACCAGGGAGGTGATAGAGCATGCAGGTAGAAATCAAACTGGACCCCAACTGTGAACAGACTCGCGTTGTGGTGGTGACAGCCCAGGTGGATGAGCAAATCTATGACCTGGTACAGCAGCTGTCTCAGCAGTCGCCCGCCATTTTGTCCGGCTTTCGCGGAGAGGAGGCGGAGATTTTGGACCCGTCCCAGCTTCTGCGAGTGTATGCCTCGGACGGGAAGGTGATGGCAGTGACCACGAGGGGAGAATACCTGTTGAAAATGCGGCTGTACGAGGTGGAGAAACGGCTGGACAAACGAAGCTTTGTGCGCATCTCCCACTCGGAAATCATCAATCTAAAGCAAGTGAAGAAATTTGATTTGAGCTATACCGGCACCATATGCGTCTGCTTTCTGGATGGGAGCACCTCCTATGTCTCCCGAAGAAATGTGGCAAAAATCAAAGAAGTATTGGGATTGTGAGGGATGAATATGAAACGAATGGCATGGGTTCGCTGCCTGTTGGGGGCGTGTTTGGGGATCAGCATCAGCACGGTAATCGCCATTGTGGTGTCGGCCATGTTGGGGGATGGGACCTATTATGCCGTCCATCCGCAGCTGATTCAGGATATGGGATCGGAGCTGGCTGCCGTGGTGCTCCAAACCGGGGTATCTGTTTTGTATGGGGCCGCCTGGGGAGGGGCCTCCCTGATTTGGGAACGGGAGGACTGGAGCCTCACGCGCCAGACTCTGACCCATTTGGTGATTTGTTCCCTGTCCACCTTCCCTGTGGCGTATGTGATGCGTTGGATGGGTCGGGATGTGATGGGAGTGGTGAGCTACTTCGCCATCTTCCTGGCCGTTTACGCGGGGGTGTGGGGGTTCCAATTTGCCCGCATGAAACGGCGCATTGCCTGCATCAACCGCTGCATGCAGCAGTGGGGGAGCGGGGCAGAATGATACCGGATCTGGATAAAATCTGAAACGGAGATGAAAACAGCGCAGCGCCCCTGGAAAACAGGGGGCTGCGCTGTTGGCGGGAAAGGGTTCAGCGGCGGTCCAGACGAGAGAGAATGATGGCTGTGCAGATACCAACCACCACGCAGATGACAAAGGTGCAGAACAAGATCTCCCCGGCCACCAGTTCATTGGTGAAAAAGGGGAAAAAGTTAAGCATTGCCCCGGCATAAAGTACAACAAACACACCCACAGCCAACCAAAGGACAAACTTTACAGGTTTCTTCACGATGTTACCCTCCTTGTCTTTCTCATGGTAACAGAATTGTATCATAGCGCCCGGGAAATCACAATGGAAGGGGACGGAAGAGACTTGCAAGAAGCGGTTGAAAACAGCTGGAAAATACGGTATAATCAAAGGACTGTGAAACTTCTCCCCCTTTGGGGAGGTCCAATATTACTCTTGGGAGCCCAGCTCCCGTGGAATGGAAGTGTGGAAGTTGAAGTACGATTTTGCCAACATCGAGCCCAAATGGCAGAAGAAGTGGGAGGACGCCAAGGTCTATGCCGCCCACGACAACAGCGACAAAAAGAAGTTTTATGGCCTGGTGGAGTTCCCCTACCCCTCCGGCCAGGGCCTGCACGTGGGCCATCCTCGGCCCTATACCGCCATGGACATCGTCTGCCGCAAAAAGCGCATGGACGGCTACAATGTCCTGTTCCCCATGGGCTTTGACGCCTTCGGTCTGCCCACCGAGAACTACGCCATCAAAAACCACATTCACCCCGCCAAGGTGACCCATGACAACATCCAGAACTTCACCAGCCAGCTGAAAATGCTGGGCTTTGGCTTTGACTGGGATCGGGTCATCGACACCACCGACCCCAAGTATTACAAGTGGACCCAGTGGATTTTCCTCCAGCTGTACAAGCACGGCCTGGCATACAAGGCCACCATGCCCGTGAACTGGTGCACCTCCTGTAAGTGCGTGCTGGCCAACGAGGAAGTGGTGGACGGCGTGTGCGAGCGCTGCGGCGCCCCTGTCATCCGCAAGGAGAAGAGCCAGTGGATGCTGAAGATCACCGAGTACGCCCAGCGCCTCATTGACGACCTGGACGAGGTGGACTTCATCGAGCGGGTGAAGACCCAGCAGCGCAACTGGATTGGCCGCTCCACCGGTGCAGAGGTCACCTTCCACTCCACCAACGGTGACCCCATTGTGGTGTTCACCACCCGCCCCGACACCCTGTTCGGCGCCACCTACATGGTGCTGGCTCCTGAGCATGCCCTGGTGGCCGAATGGAAGGAGAAGGGCCTTCTGAAGAACGTGGAGGACGTGGAGGCCTATCAGCGGGCCGCCGCTGCCAAGTCCGACCTGGAGCGCGCCGAGCTCAATAAGGAGAAGACCGGCGTGAAGCTGGACGGCGTGGCTGGCATCAACCCCGTCAACGGCAAGGAGATCCCCATCTTCATCTCCGATTACGTCCTGTCCACCTATGGCACCGGCGCCATCATGGCCGTGCCCGCCCACGACGACCGTGACTGGGCGTTCGCCAAGAAGTTCGGCTGTGAGATCATTGAGGTGGTGTCCGGTGGCGAGGACGTGCAGAAGGCGGCCTTTACCGCCAAGGACGAGACCGGCATCATGGTCAACTCCGACTTCCTCAACGGCCTGACCGTCAAGGACGCCATCCCCGCCATTACCAAGTGGCTGGAGGAGAAGGGCATCGGCGAGGCCAAGGTCAACTACAAGCTCCGTGACTGGGTGTTCTCCCGTCAGCGTTACTGGGGCGAGCCCATCCCCATGGTGTGGTGTGACAAGTGCGGCTGGGAGCCTCTGCCCGAGGACCAGCTGCCCCTGCTGCTGCCTGACGTGGACAGCTACGAGCCCACCGACGACGGCGAGTCCCCCCTGTCCAAGATGACCGACTGGGTCAACACCACCTGTCCCAAGTGCGGCGGCCCCGCCCGTCGGGAAACCGACACCATGCCCCAGTGGGCTGGCTCCAGCTGGTACTACCTGCGCTATATGGACCCCCACAACGACAAGGCCCTGGCCTCCAAGGAGGCTCTGGACTACTGGTCCCCTGTGGACTGGTACAACGGCGGTATGGAGCACACCACCCTGCACCTGCTCTACTCCCGCTTCTGGCACAAGTTCCTCTACGACATCGGGGTGGTGCCCACCAAGGAGCCCTATCAGAAGCGCACCAGCCACGGCATGATTCTGGGCGAGGGCGGCGAGAAGATGTCCAAGTCCCGGGGCAACGTGGTCAACCCCAACGACATCGTGGCCCAGTACGGCGCCGACACCCTGCGCCTGTATATCATGTTCATCGGCGACTTCGAGCAGGCCGCTGTGTGGTCGGACAACGCCGTGAAGGGCTGTAAGCGCTTCCTGGACAAGGTGTGGAACCTGGCTGAGAGCTGCAAGGACGACGAGAACCAGTCCGAGGCCAACGCCGCATCCCTGCACAAGTGCATCAAGAAGGTGGCCGACGACATCGAGGGCATGAAGTTCAACACCGCCATTGCCGCCATGATGAGCCTGGTCAACGAGTTTGGCCAGAACGGCTGCACCAAGGGCGACATGAAGGCCCTCATCACCATGCTGTCCCCCTTCGCGCCCCACATCGCCGAGGAGCTGTGGGAGATGCTGGGCTACGGCGCTCTGGACTTTGTCTGCCAGCAGCCCTGGCCTGAGTACGACGAGAGCAAGACCGTGGCCTCCGTCCTGAACCTGGTGGTGCAGGTCAACGGCAAGGTGCGCGCCAACATCCAGGTGCCCGCTGACGCCGACAACGACGCCATTGTGGCTGCCGCCCAGGCCGACGAGAAGGTCCAGAAGTTCACCCAGGGCATGAACCTGGTGAAGTCCATTGTGGTGCCCGGCCGTCTGGTGAACCTCATCGTCAAGCCCTGATTGAAGTGAAGAAACAGAGCGCAATGGTGCTCTGTATGAAAGAGGAGACACTCACGACCTGTGAGTGTCTCCTTTCAGACTGTCGAAAAACCTCATGTGCATGCAAAAAGGATACATTTTCTTGCATCATCAAAAAGCCCTCGGCAGAGTTTTCCCGCCCGGGGGCGGGAAAATAAATTAAAATCTGTTTTTTCCGGGGACATGCGCATCGGAAAAAACACTTCTCAGCCCGCCAGTGTGGAATCGGGTCGCCCTTTGACCCGATTATGCATGCAGCGGGCTGCAACTCCTCGAAAAAATGCTGGCATTTTTGAGAAGCGTGTCGAACTTCGACACGCTGAAAGGCCGGGACAAGTTAGCTTGTCCCGGCCTG
>NZ_SJOS01000079.1:0-5376 GCF_012027765.1 Pseudoflavonifractor sp. SW1122
CCCAGCTGGCGGTGTCTAAGGAGCTGCCCGAGGGCGTGACCCTGCCCCAGGGCTTTGAGACCTCCCAGCTGGAGGTGGACGGCCAGACCCTTCCCACCGCTGTGCACAAGGAGGGGGGATTGGTGGCCGTGTACCTGGCTGGCGACGAGGGACATCCCGCAGGCTTCTATTTCTACAACGAGAAGACCCGGGAGGTTCAGGCCATGACCCCGGTGGCCATGTCCACCGGCAAGCTGACCCTGGTGGACCTGCCCCAGGAGCTGGTGGTGCCCCAGGGCTATACCTCCACCCTCATGGAGCTGGGGGGCCAGCAGCACACCCTGCTGGTGCCCGACGACACCGAGGAGCCCAACCACTACATCGTCTATGCCATGGATGAGGAGGGCAAGCTGGGGCTGTACCTGTACGACGTGGAGCAGGAGACCTTCCAGCGCTACCAGTTCACCCAGCTGGGGGACGCCCCCCTGGTGCTGGCTGAGGTGGCAGAGGAGCCCCAGAGCGAGGGCTTTGTGTTCACCCTCTTTGGCCGGGAGATCCGCACAGGCTGGAGCAACCGCGCCGTGTCCTACCTGATGGTGGGCCTGGCTGCTCTGGCTGTGGTGCTGCTGGTGGCGGTGATCGTGCTGGTGGTGTGCCTGGTGAAGGCCCGCAAGGCCCTGCATCTGGCCTGGATGCGCCAGGAGGAGGAGCGGCAGCGCCGCATCATCCAGGGCACTTGCCTGAGCGTGGATGAGATTCTGGCCGAACACACCAGCCGAAATGCACCCATGCTGGAGGACCGGGACAGCCGGACCCTGCCGTCTCAGACGCAGCAGCCCCCCCGGGAGACCATCGACGTATCCTGGCAGGAGGCTGAACCCTCCGCGGAGGACCAGGAAGACAACATCTAAATAGAACGCTACAAAACTCCCCACGGTCCACCGTGGGGAGTTTTTTCCAGGAAGGGCTGGAGGTTTGACTAAATTACCAAAAAATCGCATGTACTTTTGTATGGAATTGGAATGGACAAGGGGGAGGAAAAGGGCTATACTGTCCCCAGCAACTGAATATTCGGATTGTAACTGGTAAGGCAGGCAAGACCACGTAAAACTCGATTGCAACGGGTTTTATTTGTGGTGCCTGTTTTTTCTTTGCCTGAAAGGGGGGATGAACCGTGGGAACCTATGTGGTACGTCGCATACTCAACAACAACGCCTTTGTGTCGGTGGATGCCAATGGCCAGGAAATTGTGGTCATGGGAAAGGGAATTGTATTTCAAAAGAGCGGAGGAGATCGGATTCCTTGCAGCAGAGCGGAGCAGGTGTTCCAGCTGTCTCAGGAAAACACCAGCCGCTTTCAGGAGCTGATTGCCCGCATCCCCATGAACTACATGGTCCTCAGCGAGAAAATCATCTCTATGGCTGAGAAAAACATGAACAAGACATTGGATGAGAGCATTCACATCACCATTACCGACCATATCTACTCCGCTGTACAGCGCTACCAGCGGGGGCTGGTGCTGCGCAACTCCATGCGCTGGGAGATCCAGCGCTACTATCCCCAGGAGTATGCTGTGGGGCTGGAGGCGGCCCGAATGGTGCGCCAGGCCCTGGAGGTGCCCTTTGCCGAGGATGAGGCGGCCTTTATGGCGCTGCACTTTGTCAACGCAGGTACGGGCATGGAGATTGGGCAGATGTATGAGGTCACCGAGCTGATTTCCGGCGTGTGCACCATCGTACACCAGGAGTTTGGGATGGAGTTTGACACCCAGGCCCTGGCCTACCATCGCTTTATCACCCATGTCAGGTTCTTTGCCCAGCGTCTGCTGTTGGGCACCTATTACCAGGAGGATGACGGAGATCTGTTGGATATGATCTGCGTCAAGTACCCCCAGGCCTATGCCTGTACCCAAAAGATTGCAGCCTACATTTTGCAGCTGCGGGGGCAGAATCTGGGCCGGGAGGAGGAGCTGTACCTCACGGTGCACATTGCCAGAGTGGCAAAGCACGGTCTTTTGAAGGACGAGAATTAAGATTAGAAGATTCAGTTGAAAAGAGGGATTAAACCATGGATTGGAAGAAGACTGCGGAACAAATTGTGGCCCATGTGGGCGGCAAAGAGAATATTTTAGGGGCGACCTACTGCACCACCCGGCTGCGTCTGGCCCTGGCCGACGAGTCCCTGGCCAACGATGCGGCGGTATCTGAGGTCCCCGGCGTCATCAGCGTGGTCCACGCCAGCGGCCAGTATCAGATCATCATCGGCAACCGGGTGCCCAAGGTTTACGAGGCCTTGCAGGAGATGGGGGTGCTGGAGAACAAGGGCCAGCCCGTCCAGGAGGAAGAGGAGAAAAAGAAAAAGCCCATTCCCGCCCGGATGATGGACGCCCTGCTGGGCTCCATGACCCCCGTCATCCCCGCCATCATCGGCTGCGCCATGATGAAGGTGCTGCTGGTGCTGCTGCCCATGCTGGGTATTCTGGCTGAGGAGAGCTCCACCTATCAGGTGCTCAACGTCATTGGCGATGGCTCCTTCTACTTCCTGCCCATCCTGGTGGCCGCTTCCGCCGCCCGGTACTTCAACACCAACATCTATCTGAGCATCACCATTGCGGGTATTTTGGTGCACCCCACCCTCCAGGCCATGTTTACTGCCGGAGACCCCATCTCCCTGTTCGGGGTGCCTGTGACTGCGGCCAACTACCCCTACTCCATTTTGCCCGCCATCATCATGGCCTGGGTGCTGTCCAAGGTGGAGAAGCTGGTGGACCGCATCACCCCCGCCATCACCAAGACCTTCCTCAACCCCATGCTCATCGTGCTCATCTGCGCCCCCATTGCCCTGTGGGCGGTGGGCCCTGCCGGAGCCATTGCCGGTGAGGCCATCTCCGGCGGTCTGGAGTGGATTCAGACCAATCTGGGCTGGCTGGCCGTGGGCATCATCGGCGGCATTTACCCCGTGCTGGTGCTCTTCGGTATGCACCATGTGCTTACCCCCATTGCCATCGCAGCCATCAGCGGTCCGGCTGGCTTTGACGGCCTGGTGATGGTGGCCCAGCTGGGCGCCAACCTGGCCCAGGGCGGCGCTTCCATGGCCGTGGCCCTGCGCTCCAAGAACAAGAACATGCGTCAGACCGCCGCCGCCGCCGGCTTCTCCGCCCTGGTGGCTGGTATCACCGAGCCCGCCATGTACGGCGTCACCCTGCGCCTCAAGCGCCCCTTCATCGCTGTGCTCATCGCCTCCTTCGCCTCCGGCTGCTTTGCCGGTCTGATGCAGCTCAAGAGCTTTTCTGCCGCCTGCCCCGGCCTGGTGACCACCATCCAGTATGTGGAGGCGGGACGGCCCAGCTCCATCCTGTACATCGGCCTGACCTGCCTCATCGCCGTGGTGGTGTCCTTTGTCCTCACCTTTATCCTGGGCTTCCGTGACCCCCAGGGCAGCGGAGAGGCGGCTACCACCACCAAGAATACCGCCCCCAAGGGCACCCAGGTGCAGGCCCCTCAGCGCCTGGTGGTGAACAGCCCCATGACCGGCAAGCTGATGCCCCTCAGCCAGGTGTCCGATGAGACCTTTGCCTCCGGCGTGCTGGGCACCGGTGCGGCCATCATTCCCACCGATGGCCGGGTATACGCCCCCTTTGACGGGGTGGTGGAGACCCTGATGGATTCCAGCCACGCCGTGGGCCTGCGCAGCGACGACGGCCTGGAGGTGCTGGTCCATGTGGGCCGGGACACGGTGGCCCTGAACGGCAAGTATTTTACTCCCCATGTGAAGGTGGGAGACGTGGTGCGAAAGGGCCAGCTGCTGCTCACCTGTGATTTGAACGGGCTTCGGGCAGAGGGCTATGATGTGACCACCCCGGTCATCGTCACCAACTCCGAGGAATACCTGGAAGTGGTGCCCACCAAGGAGATCAACATTGAGCACGGCGCACGCCTGCTCACCGTACTGTAAAAGGAGGAACATCATGAACCGGAGCTTCCCGGATGGCTTTTTGTGGGGCGGCGCCACCGCCGCCAACCAGTATGAAGGTGGATGGAACGAAGGGGGCCGCGGCCCCTCCATTGACGACGTGTTCACCGGGGGCTCGGTGAACACCCCCCGCCGCATCACCATTCCCGCCCAGCCTGACGCCTTCTACCCCAACCACGAGGCCACCGACTTCTACCACCACTGGAAGGAGGACATCGCCCTGTTTGCTGAGATGGGCTTCAAGGTCTACCGCATGTCCATCTCCTGGTCCCGCATCTTCCCCCGGGGGGATGAGGAGCAGCCCAACGAGGAGGGGCTGGCCTTTTACGACCAGGTGTTTGACGAGCTGGCCAAGTACGGCATTGAGCCTCTGGTCACCCTGTCCCACTATGAAAATCCCCTGTACCTGACCACCCAATATGGGGGGTGGAAGAACCGCAAGCTGGTGGACTTCTTTGTCCACTACGCCAAGACGGTGATGGAGCGGTACAAGGGCAAGGTGCGCCGCTGGCTGACCTTCAACGAGATCAACATGCTGTCCGTGCCCTTTGGTACCTTCATCGCCGGAGGTATGCTCCCGGAGACTACCACCGAGCAGGACCGCTGGCAGGCCATGCACCACCAGCTGGTGGCCTCCGCTCAGGCGGTGCGCCTGGGCCACCGGATCGACCCGGACAATCAGCTGGGCTGTATGATCGCCTACATGTGCGTCTACCCCCGTACCTGCGCCCCGGAGGATCAGCTCACCCAGCTGTCCATGGACCGCCTGCACAACCTGTTGGCGGGAGATGTGCACGTGCGGGGAGCCTATCCCAGCTATGCCCGCCGTCTGCTGGCGGAGAAGGGGGTCACCTTGGACATCACCCCCCAGGACGAGGTGGACCTGCGGGAGGGCACCGTGGACTTCTACACCTTCAGCTACTACGACTCCCGGTGTGTGGGCACCAAGCAGGAGGGAGACCCCTCCACGGGCAACGGCGCTCTGGGCGGCATTCGAAACCCCTATTTGCCGGTCACCGAGTGGGGCTGGCAGATTGACCCCCAGGGTCTGCGCTGGGTGCTCAACCACCTGTATGACCGCTATCAGATTCCCCTGATGGTGGTGGAGAATGGCCTGGGGGCCATGGACCAGCGGGAGCCGGATGGGGCCATCCATGACCCCTACCGCATTGACTACCTCCGGGCCCACATCCAGGCCATGGCCGAGGCGGTGGCCGACGGGGTGGACCTCCAGGGCTACACCCCCTGGGGCTGCATTGACCTGGTGTCTGCCAGTACCGGAGAGATGCGCAAGCGCTACGGCATGATTTACGTGGACAAGCACGACGACGGCAGCGGCGACCTGTCCCGCCACCGCAAAGACTCGTTCTACTGGTACCAGAAGGTGATTGCCACCAACGGCCAGGACCTGACCTAACAGAAAAT